>CAZGSG010000710.1:0-1508 GCA_964528095.1 uncultured Terrimonas sp. | reverse complement strand
AAAAATCTTACTGTAAAAAAGGTTCAAAAGACTCAAAGGAAGGGAATATATTAAGTCCCTTTGTTCAGGTAATTCCGAGCGAAGAGTGTTTAGAGTTTCTTGACGAAGTTTCAGGGCAAAGGAAGATATTTATGGTCAAAAGAACAGCTTATTTTGAAGCCCGGGGAGACCCAAAGAAAAATCCTGAAGATATTGTATTTCAGCAGAAAGAGATTCAAGAACTCTTCAGAGCTATTGAGGAAAGAAACACCCAGGATTGTCGGTGGGCGTATTGATGCTGAGTTCATGGTTTATAGAGGTACTTCTTGTGTTGCTAGTAATAGAGCTACAAAGAAGGTTCCCCAACTCAATTGACAATTGACCCTATGGCTCAACGAACCTAACTAGCCCGATGAACTCAATGAACCCAACGAACCAAAGTAACCCCATTTTTCGTCCGTTCTCCCATCGAGACGGGATCATTAAAGTCGCAGGGGTTCAGAGAAATACAACTATAAAAAGTGACAGGAATCATGAAACTTCTGAATTCCGGCCACATTCCATGAATCTTCTTACAGGTTAAAAATATTTTACCCGAAGAGCGAGAGTTGTCCCTCACGCATGTAAGGTGTTGTCGTAAATAGCAACCTTTCATACCGAGCGGCCTCATAACTTTGTTGGCGATCTCACTTCCCATGAGTTTATTGATCGAATGGAATTTATAGTGAATAAAAAACCTCTAAACTGGAGTGAAGCTAAAGATAGGGTTTGGTCTCAGGTAATCTCAGCAGAAAAGATTTGGTTCTACAAAAATTGTTACTGCTCTACTTTTAATGTAGCCGGCTGTTCAGTGCGATTCTTTGAACCGTCGGTGAGTATGGCAGAATTTCTGGATCAAATTTCATAAATACATAATAATATTATTGAAATTATCAGCATACTTTAGGCCTGTCTTTTGGTGATATGCTAGATAAACAGGTATGGAAATTGCTATCTGCAAATATATGATTATGATTTCATATTATGTGTGGACTGAAAAGGTAGTGCAATTTCTGTTGTCGGCAGATGTTAGTCTAATGGTTTTCTATGAGGCCTCCTTACGCTTAATTGGTACTAAGTACAATATACAAGGAGTAGCTCATGATTTTGCTTAACATTGCTTCAATGAAAATAGTTGATCAATGGATACGGGAATTTCTAAACAGGTGTCACTTTGTCGAGGTTGTTGAACATGGAATGTTTCTGCAAAGTACTGCATCCTATAGGCCTCCTGTAATCCTTTTTGATCATGGACTGACTGAGATGGTTGGAATTAACGGCACACCAGCCTTGATGCAAGTTATTCCCATCCACCTGTACCATTCTTCTCCCAAACAATCTTAAGGAACTAAGGAGGCCTACAATGTCATTAGTACGAAAAGTGATCGTTAAACCGAACGGTCAAGGAACCATTACTTACCCTGATGGACGCACGTATGTCGGGAAGTGTAAAGACGGGAAACCGAATGGTCAAGGAACCATTACTTACC
>CAZGSG010000709.1:0-1511 GCA_964528095.1 uncultured Terrimonas sp. | reverse complement strand
TGCAGCCAGTAGCAATATTGAGATTACTTCAAATGGAAGCACATAACCATCATAATCAACTGACAGAAGGCTTTTTCCTATAAGTTTCATATTTACCTCCTGTGCAGCCTCAGTGGTGGCAGAAAAGCTATAATCGAGAATTGTTAATATACAGAGTATAGAACCTGCAATTGCAGCAAGAGCTGAGAAAATCGATTTTTTCAATTCAACCGGCTCAAATTTCTGACTGATATGACTGGTCAGCAAAATCGAGAATATTATAAGAACAACTATACCTCCAGCGTATAATGTTAGCTGTACAGCCGCCATGAACTGGTAATTGAGCATAAAATAGAGCCCCGAGGTAGATACAAGAACCATAAGCAGGAAAGCAGCGGCTCTTAGTATCCTTCTGGTAGTTACTGTCAGGATTGAAAAAACAACAATCATGGCAGAGAATAAAATGAACATCAATTGATTACTTGTCATCACTCAACTCCTTTCATTAATTGGGACCCTGGTTTATTTAATGTCTTGATTAACAATGCTCTGTTAAATACAGCATGTTCAAATTCCTGGGAAAATGCAAGTGCATTAGAAGGGCAGGTTTTGACACACAATGCGCAGAATGTACACATCCCAAGTCTGTAAATATGCTTGTCGATCACACGTTTTTTCTTGCCGTCCTCTGTTATTATTGTTTTGGATATTACTTCAATTGTACCATTCGGACAATTAATTTCGCAGATCCCGCATCCGGTGCATTTATGCTCATTATTCTCATTATGTGGCATTATCACCTCGCCTTTAAACCTTTCAAACATAACAAGATCTTTCCTGTTTTCAGGATACTTCTGTGTTACAATTTTACCAGGGCTGAAGAAATATCTGTTTGTAACCGTCATCCCTTTCAGGAGAGATCCAACACCCTGTATTATTTCTTTAAAATATTGAATTATACTATTCATATTGATTTAATTATATCTGTTCCGATGATCAGAAATGCCAACCCATCAGAACCAAAAAAGCCATAATTAGAACATTAACAAGATTTATCGGCAGGAGATATTTCCATTCAAGTGTTAGAAGCTGGTCAATCCTCAGTCGGGGGAATGTCCACTTGAACAACATTATAAGATAAATAACAAAGAAGGTCTTACCAAAAAACCAGAAAAACGGAGGAATGAAATCCATTACGCGGTTGAAACCTTCCCAGTTGCCAACATGGAATGGCATCCAGCCACCCAGAAATAGTGTAGCTGCTACTGCTGCTACAATGAACATATTGATATATTCGGCAAGGTAGAAAAATGCAAACTTTATCCCTGAATATTCAGTATGATAGCCGGCGCAGATAGTGCGTCGGCTATCTTGTTGTGGGGCAACGAATATCGTCTTGTTCAGTTCTCTGTACCTACGCTAAGGTACAGCAAGATCTGCGATTCACAAACGCAGTACTCAAATCTCAACGAGTTAGTTTCGGCGTAATCCATTGAATAATATTATGTTAAGGCGTAATCTGGACATTTGTT
>CAZGSG010000708.1:0-1513 GCA_964528095.1 uncultured Terrimonas sp. | reverse complement strand
GAAATCCCTGTTCTCCTGATCGAGAAACCACGGGTCGTCACTCCAGAAATCGCTTGGCAAAATCTCGAATTCATCGTTTTCACAGACAGATCTGATAAAGTAATTATCCGAATATGTTCGCCCCCTGATCATGCCGAAACTTGAAAAATGCGGCCCGATATAGGTAACAAGATCACTTCTGAAATAAAAGGCATTCGCCAGAACGGAAATATCAGAATAACCGCAAAATATTTTTGGATTGTCTTTAATGAGCCGGAAGTCGATTTGATCCAGAAGTTGATTGCAATTGAAACCGCCGATCACGGTAAGTATGGCATCGACAGTTTTGTCAGAAAAGGCTTCGTGTAAGTCCTCAATTCTCGAAGAAATTTTGGATGAATTAAATTCATCTATCTCATTTACATGTTTGCCAAAACTCAGTGTGAAACCCAGGCTTTCCAGGGCTTGGATCGCCTTGTCTGCCACTCCGGGCGCAATAAATTGTAAGCTACGTGATGGCGCTATAACCCTTATGTGCGAGCCTTTCTTTAATTTTTCCGGGATCATATATTTTCTGTTTCAGAAACAATTACCAGCATGCTCCCTCAAATTTATGTATTGTTCTCATTTGTCAATCTATTAATTAACTTTAAGGGTATCCAAAACAAATGTCTCATGAAATACATGACTTTACTGTTGTTTATGCTTATGAATACAGTGTTGATAGCTCAGAAGAAAGAAGTTACCAAAGAAAAGTGGCATTGGGATAATAAGGGAAAGCAAGATACGATTGCTGGATACGTACAGGTTATAAAAGTAGATAATATCTTATATATCTCCTGCGCTGTTAGTACAGCAGTCACTCCGGAGGGAATTACCAATGTTTATCATGCGTTAGAGCGGTCATTAAAAAGTTTTGGAGCTACTTTTCAAAATGTCGTAAAAGAAAATCTGTATACTACGGATATCGAAGCAATGAAAAAAAACAACAACGCGAGAAAGGCATTTTATAAAAACGATTTTCCCGCAGCCACCTGGATACAGGTGGAAAGGTTATATATGCCTGATGCTAAATTAGAGGTCGAATTAGTGGCACACCTTCCCAGGAACTGATTGCATTTATCTGTACTGCTGTTGCAACATAGTAATTTTCCTAATAATTAAAGAAGAAAATATGCATCTGCTAAAAGCTCTTATCCCACAGAAAATGACTTCGGTTTTCTCGCAGTTCCTGGCCTTATTCTTCGTTTTCCTCGCACCTGCCTATGCGAACGATGCAAGGCAGGTATCAGGTATAGATAGTTTACAAAAACAAGTGGAAAACCTGAACCTTCAATTTGCAAAGGCATTGGAAAAAGGAGATGTGCCTGCGATGATGCGCTATTATGCAGCTGATGCAGTGAGTATGCCGGAGCACCACCCTACTCTATTGAATCCGACAGCCATTGCAGATTATCACCAACGCTGGCTGGTGTCAACTAAGGATAATCGTTACCAGCGTAGCATATATTCGATAAAAATTGTTGAAGGCTTC
>CAZGSG010000707.1:0-1516 GCA_964528095.1 uncultured Terrimonas sp. | reverse complement strand
TACCCAGCAGCCAGTTTTGGCCCGCAATACATACTCGCTTAGCCCCACTTCATGGCCGTTAGGTGCCCAGTCGAAAGTATAGCCTAGTCTGGTCCACGGATAGTGGAAATCGGTAGCACCAGTAAGCGTATGGTAATACGCGTAAATGATATAATTATTGAACCAGTTTGTGTAGGATGCAGAGGCACTGCTGATCAAGACCTCATTGGCAGTAGTAGTATGAATATCCGGATTGCCGGCCGGGCGCTGTAAACTATCCACCGGAACCCATATCTCAGCGATATGCGTATTCGTACGGCTGTTTACGGGCGGTAAACCCAATAACTGGCATATGCGCATCAAGGTATCAGCGCCTGCTTTAAAACTACCGCCAATACGCATTTCCATTTGTTGGGGAATGAACAACCAGGCATCCCCCCAGGTAGTAGTGATCGAATCGCCTTCAGGATAGCTGGAGGGGAAACGCATAAAAGTAGCCATCAAAACATATTGCCTGCCATTCATCGTTTTCCACTGCAACCTGTTATTGGTATTCGAAACAGGCCACAGTGTATCGATCCTTTCTATGTTTTCGGTAATCATGGCATCAGCAATGGAATTGGCATATAGCTGGTTCAGGTCTGTTTCTACCGCAGGACTGTCTATGTCTTTTTTACAACCTTCGAGTGCAATGAATGTTACTATAACAGATAAGGTTATCAACCATTGACGCATTGATCTTTTCATGCTGATTATTATTATAAGGTTATTGGATGGTTTTCTTTAACCAATGACGATTATATCCAGATCGTCATATTATTTTCTATTATAATAACAATCGAACAGATTAATGGTACTAATGGATGTTGAACTTTATTTTTGAAAGAGGTTTTGGTTAAAAACGGGGAATATCGTAGCGACTTTACTGTCAGTTTTAGTTGTCGGTCTTTTTAAAATAAAAAAACATTTCATAACCGTAATCAAGGTTTCGTATTACAGTATTCACCAGCTCCCAACCATCATCGCCCATCACTTCTAAAGCTATATCTCTATACTTCGCCGTAGCCACTCTATTTTTCACTTCCTGAGAAACTGATTTTCCATTGACCCAGATTTTTTCTACAGAATAACTGGTCTGCCAAACCAGTTCAGCATACATAATCTTTTTCAGCTTAACCGAGTCTGGCGATTCAATAATAAATTTCTTGATCGGATTATGATTATCACACACACTCAAATAAGGTTGCAGAAGAACAGGCAAACAGGTTCTGTCAAAAATAGATGCCTGACCTTTAATGCACAAAGCCGATAGCAAGAGAATAAATGCAACTTTTTTCATAAAGTGTTATTGTAAAAGTGATTTTGATTTGGAGGGCTTACAACATACAAGAATAGTAATAAATCCAATGGCTATCGTTTTGTATAATTCTATTTTCCTATCAGTTGTAAAAATACCGTACATGAACGCTGCTGATACTACCGGCTGGTCGGTATTTAGTTACACTGGTTTTCAGGGATATCTTTTTGCTGCCAGTTG
>CAZGSG010000706.1:0-1516 GCA_964528095.1 uncultured Terrimonas sp. | reverse complement strand
CACATTTCAAGTATTATAAGGCTCAGTAATCCTTTTTCCTTATCAACCCATGCGCCTGTTAAAGCCAAACCTTCCATCATCATTCTTGAGCCGTCAATTTCAGGGGCGGTAGTCTCATAATTCTGCAGCCTGTAGAACTGTCCGGGGTGGAATTTTTTTGCCTGCAGCGGAGCTTTTAATACCACTTCAATAATAGTTGGTGTTAAAATATTTATTTCCTGAACAACTGCAAGGAATTCATTATCAAGCTTCTTAACCAGTTCAGTAAATATTGCTTCTTTTTCCTTTGGCTGTTCTTCTTTTATTACACCGGGGAAAACTTTGAGCAGTTCTTTATACCCGTCTTTTGCAGAAGCCATTGCCTTTACAACATTGCCTGCATATGTGGGGTGGTTATCACCGTAGACCGTAACATACTTCCTATCTTTGGTATATGAAGTGAAAAATCCGGTTTCTCCTTTTTCAGTTTTGATAAGCTCACCCTTTGGTCCCAGTTTATAGGTCTGGAAGAATTGTTTCCATTCATCCAGCACAAATGTTCCGGGATGCTCACGCTCGTAAATAACATTCGGCGAGGTTCCCGCTGCAACAATAACTGTTTTCGCAGGAAGAGTGACTGTTTCATCAAGCTCAATATATTTACCTTCATTGGTTTTACCCTGTTTACGGAATATCATTTCCTTAACAGCACCATATTCATTCGGTATCGCCTCTACGGGGCTCATTTTTTCCCAGTAATAGATTCCTTCTTCAAGTGATTTTATAACTTCTTCATGATTCAGCCTGTAAGCCGGTGAATCATTTACGGTTTTCCTGTAGCACAACGTTACGCCGCCCCAGCTTCTTACCAGCGGCACAAAATTCGGTTCCTCACCGGCTTCCGCTGCGCGTTTTCTTTCTGCCCTTATCGCCGCACCGTGCTCAAGGAATGTTTTTGCTATCCCTTTTTCCTCTTCATCATACATGCTCATAACTTTTTCTTCACCATACTCAGCAACCGAGCCTTCATAGCGGTCAAGGAATTTTTCTACCTGTATCGGGTAATATGCAAATGCCTCTGTAGTAGTATCAATAGCAGTTAAACCGCCGCCGATAACTACTGCGGGAAGCTGCAGCATCAAGTTGGCCAGTGAATCTTTTTTTGCAGCGCCTGTACATCTACCGTCCCTGCATCGGCTGTTCCCGGAATTCGGCAAGCGACAGAGGTTGAAAAACCCATACGACGTCGAGACCTGCCACAGCCGGTTTTAATGTCTCTGCCAAAAGGGCAAGGATATGACGAGCGGGAATTCACCTACAAACGCAAGCAGAAGGCCGGGGTCACTACCTATGACGTGTATTACGAAAAAGGCGGGAATCAGTTCACCATCAATTATGACGCGCAGGGCAAGGTGCTGGAAGAGCAAAAGAGAATCAGGTTCCCCGATATACCCGGAAATACACGAATAAAAATTGAAAAAATCCTGTCCACCCATTACCCGGGCTACAAGGTCTTGATGGTGGAAGAGCTTTACCG
>CAZGSG010000705.1:0-1546 GCA_964528095.1 uncultured Terrimonas sp. | reverse complement strand
TTCCATTTGTTTAAGATGCTCATGTGTCTGGATCAGCACATTAAATTCCTCCGGGGTATGGTCCTTTTCCATATCCAGCTGGTTTTCGAGCAGCATTCTTTTTACCTTTCGAAGCTTCAGGTAATTAATGGCTGAGCGAACCGATTCTACCGTACGGTCCTCATCCATCTTGGAAAATTTCATTAATTTTTCGTCATTATCCTTTGCGAGGATCTGGATAAAATCCTCATAGCTCTGTTCAAAAAGATTTTTTGTATAGCCTGTCGACTGGCTGTATTCTCGTTTCCAGTGATCGCTTTCCTCATAGGGAAAATTCAGTAAGGAAACAGCCAGGGCACTTAGCCCTGTATCGGGATGATAGATAAAATAATTCTTATTGGCTTTTGCCGCATCGTCATGCAATAATTCTTTGAAAGCAGCAATCAGCCGGATCACTTCTTTATTATCAATCAAACTTTCATCCGGCATTTCTTCGAATACATATTCGGAAACGAGTTTTGAATCATCCCATTTTTTTATACCATACTCCAATAATATCCGGGCAACTTCTTTTTCCTGTAATTCATCCTTGAAGAGGAGATTAAAAGTAGCATCATCGTAGTTGGTTTCCTCCGCCTGCCTGGCGTTTTCTTCATGTGATTTGGCTTCTTCAAAAGGAAGTTTTCTTTCCTGTGTGGCTATCCTGTCGCGAATGAATTTATTGACCAGCGCATGCAATCCGCCCTCGTCGATTTTTAAAATCTGCGAGCATTGTTTGATGTAATCCTGCTGTTTGGTAAAATCTTCCGCCTTATTGATCTTGGAAATGGTTTCCGCCATCTTATTCACCACTTCCGATTTTCTTACAGAATCGGAGCCTGCATCTTTTAACGCTACTTCCAGTTGGAAAAGAATAAAGTCTTTTTTATTCTTCTGCACAAACTGGATAAAGGCCGCCGCACCTACTTTATTGACATAACTATCAGGATCCTCTTTATCCGGTATTAATACCAGCTTTACATTCAGTCCTTCTTCCAGTGCCAGATCAAGACCACGCAAAGCTGCTTTTACTCCGGCGGCATCACCATCATAAATGATCGTGAGGTTATTCGAGTATTTTCTTACCAGTCTTAGCTGGTCGATAGTGAGCGATGTACCCCCGGAAGCTACCACGTTCTCAACACCTGCCTGGTGAAGTGACACCACATCTGTATACCCTTCTACCAGTAAACACTCATCTGCTTTGTCAATAGCTGTACGGGCAAAATAGGAACCATACAGGATCTTGCTTTTGACATATATTTCATTTTCCGGAGTATTGATATATTTCGGGGCCTTATCATTACTCTTGAGTATACGGGCGCCAAAGCCCTGTACTTTGCCACTGGTACTATGTATAGGAAAGATGATCCGGCCCCGATAATTATCCTGCAGCTGTTCATTCCTGTTATTGACCAGTCCTGCTTTTATCAGCAACTCGGGATTGTATTGTTTTGCAATAGCTTCTTTGGTAAAGGCATCCCGCTTCTCCGGCGAATAACCCAACTGGAATTTCCGGATGATATCT
>CAZGSG010000704.1:0-1551 GCA_964528095.1 uncultured Terrimonas sp. | reverse complement strand
TGGGGCTGTAGCTCAGCTGGGAGAGCGCATGACTGGCAGTCATGAGGCCAGGGGTTCGATCCCCCTCAGCTCCACCATGAATATCGGAAAGTTAGCGGGAAGCTGAAAAGAGGGATTTTAAAGATGTGACAGTTTTGTGACACACATCTTTTTCTTTTTTGGAAGCGGTTAAACCATTCAACAGGTTGACCGCTCTTTTTTTATGCTCCTGAGTCAGATGAGCATATCTCAGGGTCATTGTCATAGTTTTATGCCCTAAAAGCTCCTGTATGTCCTTTAGATCCCCACCACGAAGCAGTACTTGACTTGCAAAAGTATGACGCAAGTCATGAAAGCGGAAATCTTCAATATTTACCCCCCTGGTTGCAGTATTAAATGCTCTTTTAATGCTGCTGATCGGTTTTCCGTTATAGGTAAACACATATTCGCTATCCATCGGTTTGACCGGTTTCCCGCCTAAATCAACAACATTGCTAGCCGGTAATCCATCTCTCAACCGATCAAACATCACTTGTAAATCATCATTGATTGGAATTTGTCTCGGTTCGCTTGTTTTGGTTTTTCTGAGATAGATAAAACCATTCCTGATCTGGCTCCACTTTAGCCCAAGGATTTCACCCCGCCTCATTCCGGTATTGATTGCACAAAAAATAATATCATGAACATAGCCATTACAATTATTCAACAGGTTTGAAATCTCATCATCATTTAGAAATCGAAGTCGTTTGTTGTTTTCTTTCAATTGCAATGATCGTCCTTTATCAAAAGGACTTTGTTCAATCATATCCCATTCAACGGCTTTCCGAAAAATATGCCGTAAACAGGACATTTCACGGTTTATTGTTGCGTCTTTACGGATTGCCCCATGGGTCGTTAATTTGCGCTTAAGGTGATTTCGGTATGTCTCTAAATCCACATACCGGATATTTGAAATCAAAGTTAATTCACCAAAATAATTATGGAAATTTTCAACACTGAATTTTTTTTGAGTTTGATAACTTGCTTGATCTTGATAATTCTCTTTATATTTATTAAGCACCTCCTTGAGTGTGGTTTTGCATTCCTTTTTGATATCCAAATATCGCCCTTCAACTATAAGCGAAACCCTCTTGCCAAGTTCTGCTTCTGCATCCTTCTTTTTCGTGAAAGATTTTCTGACACGCTTTCCATCTGGATCAAAATAATCAATCTGATAAGAATTTCCTCTTTTTCGTACTTTTGCCATAAAGTCCTCGCTTTCTCCCTGATGATTCACTTTGAAATGAGCAGGGATGTCCAAAATTTAATTATCGGTTAAGATTGCCATGAGTTAGGAAATATATCATTTTTAGCTATAAATCTTTATATAATGATATAATGACAATTGCAAATACTTTTTTATTGATATCAAGAAAGTTTTGTTATATTAGAAAAATATGGAAAGAAAACCGCTATCCACAAAAATTGATAATTATCTCCAAAAAGAGGTAAAGAAGCTTGCTATTGATTTGGAAAGGCCGCTGAATGACCTTTTAGAGGAAGCTATCCAAGACATTCTTAAAAAGTATGAGA
>CAZGSG010000703.1:0-1553 GCA_964528095.1 uncultured Terrimonas sp. | reverse complement strand
GGCAGTTTCCCCGTTTTGGAGAATTCGCCTCGCTCACCAGAGTTTACGAATATGTATGGTACGGCGAATTTGTACCCGGGCAGCAGCAATTCGAAAAGATCCATCACAACTTTCACCAATTCATTTCCCGCAGTTGAACAGCCTGTTCAAATATAATATCGCTTTTATCCTGCTGGTCATGCTCTATGGCTGCGGCAAAAAAATGAATAACCGGCTCACGCTGTGGCGGAATGATAAGATCCCCTACGGAACTTATTACGCCTACAATAATCTTTCTTATATTTTTACTGACGCCGAGATAGAGAATTCAAAAACCTCGCCCGCAACATTTTCAAACGACGACAATTCCTCTGCCTATATAATTATCGGTAACAGGGTTATTCCCAGTAGCATCGAGACCAGGGCCATCTTAAATCATATTTACGCCGGTAATAAAGTTTTCATCTCGGCATGGCGGATCGGTGAGACGCTGTTGGACAGTCTCGGACTTAAAACTTCAAATTACTGGGAACTAAATGAGGCAGACTCACTTACGATGAATTTATATCATCCTGATACGTATGATTCCCTTTCCTTCACATATCCTGGCAAAAAGATCAATAACTATTTTACAGAAATTGATACCGTAGTCACGAACGTTCTCGGAAAGGATGCACAGGGCAGGCCCAATTTTATAAAGATCAATTATGAAAGTGGGGGTGCAGCCATCATTCACCTTAATCCAATAGCATTCTCTAATTTTTTCCTGTTGCATAAAAAGAATAAGTCATACTACGACTTTGCCATGTCATATATCCCGGACACAGTTACAACAGTACGCTGGGATGATTATTACAGGCACCATATCAATGGAAAGAATGAAGCCGAAAAATCGGCTTTCTCAAAGCTTGGAGAGATACTGAACAACGATGTACTGCGCTGGGCCTTCTGGCTCACACTGCTATTGTTCGGCATAATTTATTTATTCGAATCAAAAAGAAAACAGCGTGTGGTCCCGGCAGTAAAAAAACTGGATAATGCTTCGCTCGATTTTGTAAAAACGATCGGGAGATTATATTACCAGCGAAGGGATAATAACAACCTGGCGCAAAAAATGGTCACTAATTTCCTGGGCCATATCCGGTCAAGGTATAATATCTCAACCTCGAAGCTTGACGAAGAATTTGAAAAGGGATTGGCATTCAGAAGCGGCGCGCAGCTGGAAGATATCAGGCTCATCGTTAAGCATGCAAAATCTGTGGAAGAGAATCAATCGCTGAGCGACGCCGAGCTTCTTTCTTTTAATGATAAATTGGAAAAATTCTATAAACAAACCTGATATGGAAGAAAATATACTTGAACAGCGCACCGACCTTAGCAGCCTGCAGCGATCGGTTGAAACGCTGAAACAGGAGATCGGAAAAGTGATCGTGGGACAGGAACAGATGGTCGAATTGCTGCTAGCTGCAATGCTGGCAGACGGACACGTATTGATTGAAGGAGTACCCGGCGTTGCGAAAACCTTAACGGCCAAACTGCTCAGCAAGAGTATTTCTGTCGGGTTTTCCAGGATA
>CAZGSG010000702.1:0-1554 GCA_964528095.1 uncultured Terrimonas sp. | reverse complement strand
TTGGCTTATAATCACGGGTGAAATGACCATAGTGGATATCGTTAGGGTCTTTTTTATGTATGGAGATAATTTTTTGAACAGTTAGTTCATCCTCTACGTTGGGATAAAAATTTTGCAGTAAAAGACAAATATGAATATCGCCAATGGGTGATTTTTTAATTTTGTCTAGATGAAGCTCCACAATATCTTTTACGCTGCCTTCAAATTCCGAAAGCATCATAACCCACATAGATTTTAGAATATAAGCTTCTAAATCATTGTCTGGCTCACCATCTTTTCCGGTAAAACCATCAAGGATATTAACGATGGATTGAAGCCGTTGTTTGATCATGATTTGGCAGTAAGAAGACTTTTTACTGCTGTTACACGTTCGTCAATTTTTCGCCCACCGGATTTATCTAAGGCCTTTTGGAAATCTTTATTTGTTTCCATTAGCTTTTGTAGTGAAGCTTTGAACTTCGTCGGAGTTATCTTGATGTCTTGTTCTTTTATTTGGGCAAATGCTAACATTTCTGCCTCGTATAGCAAGCGATTGGAAGTCGTATTCCAAGTGCGATTTTTTACCTGATAAATAGAGAATGCTTTGCTGCCTAAATATTTTTTGATTTTCTTTATAGTGCTTTGGAATAGAGCTCTGTATTCTTCAATTTGTTCAGGGGGCATATCCTTGTTTTCCTTCATGAACTTAGTCATGAAGTAACTCAATTGATCAACACGCTTTAAATCGCTGTAGTGATAAGCAAAAAACCGAAGAATCAATTCTTCGTGTGCCATATTATTTTGGTCACTTTTTAAACGCAGATTGATTAAAGATCTGAACGTTTCATCTGCTGCTAATTCTTTAAGCAAATCATTGAAACGACCTCTCAAAGTGTTGTTACGAATTTCTTGAGGCGTTAATTGGATGCTTCCCAGATTCAAGCGTTCAAATACTTCATATCTAATTTCATCATCAGACTCATTAAGAATAACAATTGCCCGTATAGAGCGTTTTCTGATTTCGTCTTTGTCGCGTTGAGGTAATTCGGAATAAAATTTATCGTTCACATCATCCCTGATCTCTAGCTTTGCCAACTTGAATTTGTCATTTAAGAAGTCTTGAAAAGTTCTTAACCGCTGTTGCCCATCGATTACTTCATATTTTAGCGTTTCAGCTTGTTCCGCAAAATAAATTACAGGAATGGGGATGTTGAGTAATAACGACTCAATTAGACAAGAACGCTTATTCTCATGTTCATCATTGGCTCCCCAAACGTAATTCCGCTGATAATCCGGCTTTAAGTCGATATCACCAGAGCCTATTTTATCTACCAAATCTTGAACTGAGAAATCGTAGGGCTGAGCAACAATTCTGCGTGGAGTTTTTTTCATGTGGTCCTCTGATAAGGAAGTCTAAAATACGTTATGTCTTATAAATCAAAAAATGTTAACTCCGCCAGCGTAGTGTGCGGGCTTTGAGTGGATTCTCGAACGCCCGCCCTTCGCTCTGCGCGGCGTGGTATTCTTTCTTCAGGCGGTAGTACCAGATGGCTTGGGCGTCGGCGTCGCCGAGGA
>CAZGSG010000701.1:0-1559 GCA_964528095.1 uncultured Terrimonas sp. | reverse complement strand
TCGCGATCAATGAAAATGATACGGCAGGCGATGTGCATGATACCATGAAAACAATCGGAGCCAATGTGTTGGTGAGTACGGTGCAACAACTCGCTGAAGGTAGCATCCAGCCTACCCCACAGGCTGAACTGGCAGACGGCATGGAATTGAAACATGCACCGAAGCTGTTCACGGAAACGCAGAAAATCGACTGGGCATTACCGGTAGATAAAATATATAACCTGATCCGCGGACTATCCCCCTACCCTGGTGCTTTCACTTTTTTGCAGGATAAAACGCTGAAAATATTCCAGGCAAGAAAAGAACATGATACACCTGATTTGCAACCCGGTTCTGTACTGACCGATCACAAGACCTTCCTGAAGTTTGCAGCAACAGACGGTTATATCCATGTGCTGGAATTACAACTCGAAGGCAAGAAAAGAATGATGGTGGAAGATTTCCTCCGCGGGTTCCGGTTTTGATTAAAGAATAAACCAATACATAGACTGGATTATTGTAAATTTATACAAGTAAACAAGAAATTATGGAACAAGCGTCAACTCCTAACTATTTGAGGTACGGAGGAGCTAAGAAGTCCAGCTTCGAAATGACAGCTGAAGAATTGGAACAAGCGGCTGCTTCTATCTTACGCAGAGCAAAAGAAAAAGCTTTTTCAAGAGGCCTTCCTATTTTTTTCAGCAAGGAAGGGAAAGTGTATGCAGAGTATGCAGATGGCCATATTGAGGAAGTGAAAACTGCGGAATAATGCCAAAAATATACGTTATTGCTGGACCTAATGGAATTGGTAAAACAACATCTTCATACGATCTGGTTCCATCTAATACACCAATTATCAATTCCGACGAAATCGCCAAGGAAGTTCGTAACTCTGGTATCCTCGCAGCAAATGTAAATGCTCAGGAATATAGCAATAATGAAGCGATGCGTTTAATTCAGGAACATCTTGATAAACGTATTTCATTTGCCATCGAAACCAATCTTGCAGATGATAATACCTGGAAATTTCTAATTCAAATCCAAAAAACAGGATATCAACTTCACATCATTTACGTGTCTACTGATGACACTGATATGTTAAACAGAAGAATTGAAACGCGAGTAAAACATGGAGATCATTTTGTAAGGCCAGACATAGTAAAAGAGCGTTACATTAATGGTTTGGCATTATTAAGCCATTATTTCGCGATACCTGAAAGACTTCAACTTTTTGATAATTCTCAGACTTCTATATTAATGGCAGAGATCGAATCTGGTCAAGTTATTGCCAGAGTTGAAGAATTACCACCATGGATCAGCAAAAACTTTAATTCGTATTTTGAAGATCAAATGGAAGAAAAAATTGAAGCCCGCAATCTTAAAGATATTGATGAAGTCAGAAAATTGTACATGAAGAAAAAAGAAACTCCCCCTTCATCAGGCGATAAATAATCAGAGATTAATCATTTCCCCCATTACCAACTACCACTCGCAATTCACATAGAACTTTCCGATAGTGGCGCCCAGCTCAGATGCTGCGGCGTCGCTAATCCGGATATTCAACCCGATATTTTCTTTCA
>CAZGSG010000700.1:0-1562 GCA_964528095.1 uncultured Terrimonas sp. | reverse complement strand
ACTTCAATTTGTTAAGGAGCGACTTCACGCTCAAAACAATTGGTTTTTGATTTTTGATAATATCCAACAATTTAATGACATTCAGAACCATTTCCCAAAGAATCCAGAAATATGGGGGCAGGGAAGGGTTATTTTGACAACGCGTGATCGTAATATTGAAAATAATGCCCATGTGAATTCAGCAATTGTTGTTGGAGAGTTAAACCCAGAGCAAAAATTAACGCTCTTTCAAAAGATTATGAACAATGGGGCTTCTCTTTCTCCTGCGCCCAAGGAACAAGAGGAAACAAAACAATTTTTGGGAGAAATCTCCCCCTTTCCTTTAGATGTGTCTGTGGCCGCTTATTATATCAAAGCAACAAATGTGCCCTATAAAAGCTATTTGGAAAACATGGTAAAATACAGTGCAGATTTCTCACATGTGCAGGAAAAAATACTGCAAGAAGCAGGCGCCTATACCAAGACCCGTTACGGAATCATGATGCTTTCCTTAAAACAGCTTGTTGATATGGATCCCGACTTTCAAGATTTATTGCTCTTTATTAGTCTCTTGGACCCCCATAAAATTCCACGGCAGCTTTTAGTGAAGTTTAAAGGGAATATCGTTGTTGATAACTTTATTTATCATTTGAAAAAATATTCTCTCCTTACGAATGATGCCGCTACTTCTTATCCAGGAGAGCCCGTACTTTCAATTCATCAAAGTACACGGGCGATTATCCTTGCGTATCTCACTAAAAAATTAAATCTAACAAAGCATAAAAACCTTCTCGAGCCTCAGGTTCAAAGCTTAGAGAATTATATGAAAGAGACGGTTGAAAAAGAAGATTTTTCAACCATGAAAAGTTTATATAGACATGCGGAACACTTTTTAACTCATGAGGAACTTTTGGATGAAGAATCAGCAAGTTCACTGAGGGGTGAGTTGGGCTGCATCTATTATTATTTGCGCTACTCTGCAAAAGCGAAAGAATTGCTGACGGAGAGTCTTCTAAACCTTAAAAGATGTTGCGGAGATCAGCATTATAAAATTGCTCATTTTTTGGTCTAATTGGGAAATGCACACCGTAGTTTAGGGGACTATGAGCAAGCAAAAAAGCTGTTTGAGCAAAGTATGCAGATCTATACAAAGCATGCCCCTAATGATGTGGGGATGGCCAGAGCGTCAGGATATTTAGGAGCTGTATATCATATTTTTGGTGATTTTGAAGAAGCCAAAACTTATCTAGAAGGGGCTCAAAATATATACAAAAAACACCCTCAAAACCGCGTGGGCGTAGCATGGTCTCTTGCTCATCTGGCAAGTGTTTATGGAATGATGGGAGAGTATGAAGAAGCCATTCGATTATTTGTGCAAAGTGTAGAAACTTATAAAGCTCAAGCAAAGGATTACGTTGGAGCGGCTTGGGCTGGAGGTGATTTGGGATCAATGTATGTTAAAATTGGAAACTTTGAAAAAGCACGCCATCATTTAGAGGAAAGTCTTGCCATAAACCGCAAACACTTTTCTGAAGATCACGTTTATATGGCCGAAAATCTAGCTCATTTTGCGGTGCTCTATT
>CAZGSG010000699.1:0-1568 GCA_964528095.1 uncultured Terrimonas sp. | reverse complement strand
AAATTCATCGGCTTTTCAAGGCAGTTGATAAGTCAGAGGCTCATCACAACAATAGTTATTCATCATGGAATAATCTGATGTATCTGCTTATTTAAGTATTACTATTATAATTTTTAATCTTAGTCCGTTATTTTAATCGCTGTATAACCGGCTTACTCAATCCCGTATATTCCATTATTCTCGCTATTGATTCGCCTTTCTCCTTCATGCTTTTCGCAATCTCCTTTGCTTTCTTTGTCTCCGCTTTTTTAAACCCCTCCTCCTCTACCTTCTTCCTCATCATCTCCTGGATCTTATACGGTGGCACATATTTCAAACTCTTACCCAGTTCCTCCAGCAATCCGCTTTCTTCAAAACTATAATAGCCTTCTTCTGTAATGATCACATGGTCACGCACCGGCACATGCATGATCAGGCCGCATTGGATCAGGCGATCGGTGATATCCTTGTCGCGGTCGGATGGTTGCAGGTTGCCCGAGGGATGATTGTGTACCAGGACGATGGAGACCGCGCGTTTCTGCAGCGGCAGGCTGAATACTTCCATCGGTTCTACGATGGTCTGGTTCACACTGCCCATGCTCACGAGTTCGATATTCAGGATGCTATTGCCTGTGTCGAGACTGATCGTCCGCAGGTGTTCGCTATTGCGGTCGATCCTGTTTTCCCGACGCAGGATGCGTTGCATGATCTCGTAGATATCTGTGGGGTCAAAGATTTTGCGATTGTCTTCTTTTTTCAACCGGAGGTTCATTTTGGTAGCTTTAAAGTTAGTGAAAGAAGGTGAAGTCGTAGCTGCCGCGGGTATGCCGGTTGGGTGATTTGTGAGTGTGGGCGTTGGGTGGGTAAACCGGTGAGTATGGTAGTGCGAATATAAAATTTCGGGTAGAAAGGGGGATGAAAAAAAGGGTGTTTTTTTCACTGAAATTGGCTGGGTGTAGGGGAGATTTTCGATGAACGATATTGTTTAGTGCAAAGAATGTACGGACGGTTACGAAGGATAAGCATGTGAAGAACGCTGCGAATAGTTAGATATTGATTCATTGACCGATGATTACTCATTTATACTATCGCCAATAAGGATAAATAGTTTTGTGGACGTTGGCATACGCCTTATAGTGTCAATTTTATTAATATTGTGTATCTTCCGAAAACGAGGGGCAGTGAATGATTGTATAACCACATTCTTAAAATCGGGAAATTGCATGAAGGTTACTATTGAACATTAACAAATATTCTATCTGTTAAATAAAATGGCTGATGTACATTCAAAAGAAATAAGAAGCTACAACATGAGCAGAATAAAAGGCAAGAATACAAAGCCCGAACTGCTTGTAAGAAAATTTCTTTTCCATAAGGGCTTACGCTACAGATTACATGATAAGAAACTGACCGGGAAGCCTGATATGGTTTTTGCGAAATATAAAACAGTTCTGTTTATTCATGGATGTTTCTGGCATGGACACGAAGGATGCAGGTATTATGTAATACCTAAAACCCGTACAGACTGGTGGCTGAGGAAAATCGGTAAAAATATTGCTAATGTTACTAAAGCTATTTTTTCGTTGCAG
>CAZGSG010000698.1:0-1573 GCA_964528095.1 uncultured Terrimonas sp. | reverse complement strand
ATGAGAAGCAGTTCAAAGGAATTATTAAACGGGAGATAGAGGAAGGGATGAATGATGGAGAGAACCATACAAATGGGAAATAATAAATCATAACCCCGATGTAATTAATAGTATGGAAAAAAGCACAAGCAGAACGGGAAAAGCAATCTTACTTTTCCTGTCGTCATTTCTATATTTTTTCCTTGCTTACATTGGGTTTAAGAAACAAAATATCCAGCTATCCGATTACGATCACATCACAAGCGTAATATCCGACAATGGAACAGGCTACCGGTACGATAGCAAAGGTAAAAAGTCTGCATGCTTTTATCTTCAATTAGAAGACGTCGATAAGAAGTTAGGTGTGTACAGAATGTCTAAGAACTATAAGGATTTACTTGATAAATTCACGAACGGAGACACAGTTACTGTATACTATCGAGACAATAGCAATACAGACGAAAATATAAATATCGATTTGATCCAGGTTGAGAAGGCCGGAAAAATAGTGCTGGATAAAAAGGAATATGAACGTAAGGAAAGCACACTGATCTATATCGGTCTGTTTACCGGTTTATTGACAGTTTTCCTTTCTTACCTGTACTACAAGGGGAAGATCTTAGCCGATACTGCATAGGGTTCCAGCATTTAAAAACACTTTCCCCTTCTGATAATCAATCTAATAAGTTTGCTTGCATTTTATTGTTCTCTGATCGCGATTCGCGAACAGAAAACAAGTATATTTATGATATGAAATCTCATAATGGAATGCGGCCTCAGGATATCGTGATTCTCCTGAAAATGTTAAGTGTCAGTCAACCGAGCTGGCAATACCGGGATTTGTCATCACAATTGTTTATCAGTGTTTCTGAGATAGCTGAATCATTGAACAGAAGTCATATTGCAGGGTTGATAGATAAATCGCGCCGCAAAGTCTATCGTCAGTCACTGATGGAATTTATTGAGTACGGTCTGCATTATGTTTTCCCACAACTACCGGGAACCCTGGTTACTGGTATGCCCACTGCTCTTTCTCATCATTTTTTCAAAAAACATTTCGCTTCAGAATACGACTATGTTTGGCCTGATGAAAACGGCCAGATAAAAGGGCTTTCCATCATTCCATTACACAAAGGCGTTCCGGACGCTGCGAAGCTGGACGCGCAGTTGTATACCAGGCTTGCAGCAATAGATATCATCAGAGTAGGAAGGGTTAGAGAAATAAAATTCGCATTGGACTTTCTAAAAAAAGAAATTTTGATATGAGTCATGATTACATCTATGAATGGATCGGAGTTCATCTTGACTACAACGAACAAGCAAGAACAACGTATGTCATTGGAGGCTTGCAGCATCTCTTCGGATAATTACCTATTCCAGAAACCCTTCCACCCCGGATAGGTCACAACCTTCCACGCCAGCAACACCACACCCGTGATCTTCAGAATGATCCCTGCTATGTACCAATATTCTCCATTAGACCAGTGAGCGATCTTAATCCAGGCTCCAATGTATTCAAGCACAAATCCGATCGCCAGTAAAAAGAGTGCGTGTTTTGCTTTCACGATTATGAATTTTCAAATAAGTCGAAAAG
>CAZGSG010000697.1:0-1577 GCA_964528095.1 uncultured Terrimonas sp. | reverse complement strand
GGAATACAAATTCCCTGTTTCTGCAAAATCCCTTTTCTTCCAGCTCTTTGACAAAACTCCCCCGGTCGCTCATTGTATGCCATATCTTCATTTCCAATGCCGAACAGCCAATCAATTCATCATGAGCATATCCGCTCATCATCGAATAGGCTGCGTTGGCATCGACAAACAGACCATCGGACAACCGTGTGATTAGAGTCGCATTGGGACTGGTATTAAAAATCATCTGCATCTTTTCTTTTTCTTCACGATTTTCCGCATTCAGACGCTGATTGAGCATAATAATGAAGCCAAATGTCCAAAGAGCGTTTGCAATCATTGGCAGAATAAAAGCGATGACGAGAATCGACCGATGATCACTGTATGATTGCATCGGTGGTACTACCAAAGTGAAAATCAAACGGTATAAGGTAAAACAACCAAATATCAGAAAAACAGCTGCGGTAAAATTTGCAGATATCGCGATATGCTTGTCCTTTTTTACGTACAGCTTGTAGGCGGTCAACAATAATACAGCTGTAGTTGTCGCGGCGACGACCACCGTTCTAGCTGACATATTAGTTTCAATAAATATATAATAAAAATAAGCCAGAAAAAATACCGCAAAAATAGAGATTGGCAGCCATTTGTTTTCATTGAGTCCCAAAAACTTAGTGATGCCGATATAGACAAAGATATTTCCCAAAATCACCAATGGATTTCCGATCATCGCCAGAAACATTAATGACTTATTTGTTACCAGAGGCATGAAAATAAAACCCAGGAACATACAGATTGAGCCCAGCAGCCACCAACCAATGCCGCGATAAGTTCTATTAACTTTGTATTGGACAAAAACCGCGATGGCCTGAGTGACCAGTGTTAAACTCAGACATAAGACAATGGTTCGAATATCAAAGTTCATAGATGCCTCGCTGAATTTTACTTATTATTTTTCAATATTATCATGAAACGCAGATTAAGCATATAGACTATTTTAACCGCTAACTTGTATCTGCTCAATTTTCCAGTACACTGTAATCCTTTGGGGGAACATCAGATGATGGCTATTTTGCTTTATACTTCATTTTCATGTATTTATCGCCCTGCTTCCATTCCTCGATCATTTGATTCAATCTATTTATTTGCGTTTCCGGGAGTTTCGCCCTGGTAATCCAGCCAACATAATCATTTTGTTGATAGGGCGGCCTTTCCTGATACTTTTCCATTAATCCTGCCGCCAACAGTTCATTTTTCACAAAGTCAGGCATCGGATAAACAGGCCTCTTGAGCCTTGATTTTGGCTTTGAATCCATTACCTCACCCCGTTTCCGGTTTATAGTAAATTACATCTCCATCGCTCAGATATTGAGGCTTATCCCAAATCGGCCGCAGCCAATTCATGTTTGCTGGGAGAGCGCAGCTTTTTCGCCAGTGGTTATTTTAAAATTATCCGATCTGGGAATGCTTGTTTTCTTGACACGTTCCACATCTTATCGATATAGGCCGTTGTGTAAACCTGTTCGATGGTGTGGTAGAGATAGGCCGCTTTGTCTGTCAGATCATAGGTCTGACCGTTATTGATGATCCATCCCAGC
>CAZGSG010000696.1:0-1584 GCA_964528095.1 uncultured Terrimonas sp. | reverse complement strand
TAATCTGGCAAGTGTTTTGGATGATTCCGGGGATGATTATTATGTAATAGAAATATGGCCTGATCTCAATATAGAACGGAAGGTTCTAAAGTTATATGAGCCTAAATTGTAGGCTACTGTTTCTTAAGTGTTACAAGTTTTGTAAGATCCTTCGTTCGCTCTATACCCCCTATCCCCGTGGTTTTCATCATTCTAAAGCCGTTTCGTTTAATTCGTCTGTTTCGATTATTTCGATTATTTTTGTCGTAATAAATCAATTATGAAAACAGTACTCGAAAAGCCGACAAAAGCTGAACAGAAGTTTGCTAAAGAAACGATGAATGAATTGGAAAAAATACCCAAAAAGAAAAGTGCATCTTCATATGTTTTTCTTTCTTTTCAATTTAAAGGGGGGGAGGAGTCGCTTGAAGTTCCCGGCTATGTTATTCGGTACTTGAAATTTTTGCTCAGTAATATGGCGGAAGGTAAGGCACTTCAGATTTCATCTATCGAATCGGAGTTGAGAACTCAGGAAGCAGCTGATTTACTTGGTGTGTCACGACCATTTTTGGTAAAGCTTTTGGAACAAGGGAAAATACCATTTAAGAAAGTTGGCACACATAGAAGGATACTTTTAAAGAATGTCCTGGCTTATGAGCGAAAACAAAAAGCAATCAGAGATAAAAACCTGAATTTTCTCGCTGCGCAAGCACAGGATTTAAATCTTGGATATGATCTATGACATTATTGAATGTGATTGCAGTATTGGATGCAAATGTTCTGTATCCCGCGCCAGTGAGAGATTTATTGTTATCGCTTGCGGCTTCAAAATTGTTTCAGCCGAAATGGACAAGAACAATTCAGGGAGAATGGACACGAAATCTTATTTCTAATCGGCCAGATATCAATGAAGAAGCTCTTGGACGATCAATAACTGCTATGAATACTGCCTTTCCTGACGCAATGGTAATTCGCTATGGGGGAATTGTTGAGAGCATTGAATTGCCAGACCCTAATGATCGACATGTACTCGCTGCTGCAATCAGAGCTGAAGCAACTCATATCGTTACAGCAAATACAAAAGATTTTCCGAAAAAATATATTGCTTCATTCGGCGTGAATGTTTTAAGTCCTGATGAGTTTATAAAAATGTTGATTTCGGGATCTCCAGGCATTGCCTATAATGCATTTGAGACAATGTTGCTTCGACTTAAAAAACCTCCTCTCAGCCGTAAAGAA
Organism: uncultured Terrimonas sp.; assembly: GCA_964528095.1. Classification (GTDB taxonomy): domain Bacteria; phylum Bacteroidota; class Bacteroidia; order Chitinophagales; family Chitinophagaceae; genus CAZGSG01. The sequence goes on along the minus strand of CAZGSG010000696.1, from coordinate 366 downwards.
GTTCTTGCCATGTTGGAAAAATGTGGCTTGCGAAGCTCGGTTACGTTACTCTCTTAAATGACCCAGTTCCCTTATCTTAGATGAAGTACAACATTTCATTAGTTTGGTCGTTGTATCCGCCTTTCAAAAATTAGTGCATCTTAGATTTAGTACAACCTTTCAACTTTTACCGCTAAGAAGGAAATTGTTGTATCCGCCTTTCAAAAATTAGTGTATCTTAGATTTAGTGCAACGTATCTTCAAAACTGAAAATAAACGTTTCAGTTGTACCAACCTTTCAATAATTAATGTATCCTAAATCGAGTTCAGCCACCAGATCAAATTGTATTAATGCCACATAGTTGTATCAGCCTTTCAAAAAATAGT
>CAZGSG010000695.1:0-1593 GCA_964528095.1 uncultured Terrimonas sp. | reverse complement strand
AGGTGATGATAGTTTTGAAGATTTTGTGAAGCTGGTGAAAAAGGGTAAGGCGATGTTTTGATGCACCTTCCTGAAATTTATAGCTTCTCGCGGTATTTGCTGCGGCAATCTCACTATAATTACTCCTTTATAATTGAATCGAGCAGAGAGTGCGTACTTATTTCTATATTCTAAGTAGTAATAGAACTGATTAGAATTACAATGAATAATAATATCAAGTTACCAGTTTGAAGGTAATTACATTTTTTCTTCAACGATTCATACTCGGATGAAACTGGTTTAGTGAAATACCAGAATGTTCTTGCCGGAAGTCCACCAGATCCTCCCAGAGGAATATCATTACGATAGGCAATATGCGCATGTATGTATCCCTTTGTAATTACAGAGACCGCCAAAACGATTTTTAAGATTATTAAGAACACTGACATCATGACGATTTATTAGAAGACTGGCTTATTAGTTCCTTGTAAAAATGAAAGATAGGCTTGACATTACAACCCAAACGGTTAAGGCTACCATTTTCAGGAAATAATCAGGTCGCATAAGAAAGCAGTAAAGTAAAGTGACCGCCGGGCCATTCAACGATTCCACGAATGAAGACGTTTCAGAGCCGGGTGGAAATACAGGAGGTTTATTATTCATTTTATAATCGATGATACCAGATTCCAAATCTGCATGAAAGATAGAAAACGAATATTTTCATGTGCTTACAGAATAGCTGAACCGCAGTTATTTCGCGCTCAATAGTTTTACACCGGAGATATGATTTTTCATACATTTATTTCACCCGCAACAATTTTGCGTTGATAGCTACCACAATGGTACTAACGCTCATGAGTACTGCGCCCATGGCCGGACTCAGCATGAAGTTCGGATACAGGATACCGGCAGCCAGCGGAATCGCGATAATATTGTATCCTGCGGCCCATACCAGGTTCTGCACCATCTTGCGATAGGTTGCTTTACCGAAACTAATGAGTTGCACCACATCTTTCGGATCACTGTCCACTAAAATAATATCAGCGGTTTCTGCGGCAACATCTGTACCAGATCCAACGGCAATGCCCACATCGGCTTGTGCCAGTGCAGGCGCATCATTCACGCCATCTCCTGTCATTGCCACCACGTATCCCTGCTGCTGGAAGGCTTTTACTTTTTCCTGTTTCTCATGTGGCAATACATTGGCGATAAAACCATCCATTTTCAATTTTTTGGAAACAGCTGCGGCTACCTGTTCATTGTCGCCGGTGAGCAACCATGTTTTGATACCCATGCTTTGTAATTCCGCAATGGCTTCTGCGGCAGTATCGCGGATGCTGTCTGCCAGGGTGATAATACCGGCGGGATGATCATCGATCAGTACCCAGGTGATGGTATCGGTCGACTGATCAATAGAGTCAGGAATTGCGGGTATTGAGATCTTGTGATGATTGAAATAATTCGGTCCTGCTGCCACTACTTTCTTTCCCTCCACTACCCCACTGACGCCCATTCCCTGCATGTATTCAAAATTGGAAGATGTCCATAATGGCAATTGTTTTTCTTTCAGTTTGCGGAGGATGCCTTTGGCGATATGATGTTCCGAATTCTGCT
>CAZGSG010000694.1:0-1601 GCA_964528095.1 uncultured Terrimonas sp. | reverse complement strand
GACTTCCTTTGTGAATTTTCAACGTTTCGAGATAATACAATAGCTTTCTTCTGTCTTTCAATTTCTTTAATGCCTTTGGTTTGCTGAATGCGTCCTGTGCTCTCATAAGCTGTTCCCTCCGGTTTTGGATTGCAAAGAAATCTCTTTGCAACCGCTATTTCCGGGTCGAGGCGCTATGGAGCCTTGATTGATACGCAGTTCAATAAATAAGTCGTAGACGGGCGTTGTACATGTGCACGATTGTTGAACTAGTAGCTTTTTTTTTCATCATCACGACATAAGCAGACGATGGTATATGTGTAGTAGTAACGATTGAAGTTGTAAGGAGGAACCTTGATGAATGCAGTAATCTATGCACGCTTCTCCAGTTCCAATCAAACTGAACAGTCGATTGAAGGGCAGTTGAAAGCCTGTCATGAATATGCACGCAATCATGGGATGACGGTTATTGGGGAGTTTATTGACCGGGCTAAGAGCGGCACTTCTGCGGATAAACGCGACGAGTTTCAACGAATGCTTAAAGACAGTAACCGCAAACAATTTGAAGTGGTTCTTGTCTACCAATTGGACCGTTTTGCCCGTAGCCGCCATGATTCTGCTATGGCAAAAGCCAAGTTAAAAAAGAACTCTGTGAAGGTTGTCAGTGTCAGGGAAACCATCAATGAAGATGCCAGCGGGATCATTTTGGAATCTGTATTAGAAGGGATTGCAGAATATTATTCCGTGGAGCTTTCGCAAAAAATAAAAAGAGGGATGGCCATAAATGCCGAAAAGCGGCTGGTTTATGGTTCCATCCCATTTGGTTACAAGAGTGTGGAGAAGCAGTATGTTATAGATGAAGATCAGGCACGTTTTGTCAGAAAGGTTTTCGAAATGTATTTAGACGGCGAAACGATGGCAACTATTGCACACTATCTAAACGGATTCGGACTAAAAACCGCCCGTGGCAATGACTATTCTGTTTCAATGATTTCAAAAATCCTTGGTAATCGGAGATATTGCGGATACTATACCTATAAAGATATTGCGGTTAAGGAGGGTATTCCTGCTATCGTATCTGAGGAAACTTTTTCGAATGTGGCTAAAAAAATGGAAGAAAATAAAAAACGCCCTGCTGCTAGCAAGGCGGTAAATGAACGCTATTTACTTACGACAAAGCTGTTTTGTGGACATTGTGAAACGTCTATGGTGGGGACTAGCGGAACCAGTAAGAGCGGGCGCTTGCATCAATACTATGGATGTCCAAAGAGCATCAAATCCCCTAAGCAGTGTGATAAAAAGGTTGTAAAGAAGCAATATATTGAAGATATTGTTGTTCAGAATTGCTATCAAATGCTTACCGACGATAATATTAAGCGGATCGCCGATGAGGTGATGAAACTGGCTGAATCAGAGAAAGACCGTTCTCACTTAACCGCATTGGAGAAGTCGTTGAAATCTTTGGAGTTGCAAAAGAAAAATCTGATTTCTTCATTGAAAACTGGTAAAGGAAATGAGACTTTCCAAAAAATGATACTGGAACAGTTTGAAGGTTTGGAGCTTCAACAAGCCGAAATTCAAAAAGATATTCTGAAGGAGGGTAATCTCCAGAACTCTCTGAC
>CAZGSG010000693.1:0-1607 GCA_964528095.1 uncultured Terrimonas sp. | reverse complement strand
GGTGCAGGCAGTACAATACTTTTCAGACCGGGTACAGTGATCGTTGGTGTTTGTGTCACCGGCTTGGGAGCGATCACAGCTGGTTTGGGGCTCCAAACAGACCAGGGTCCGCTGGCAGTACGTTTGAAACGTACACGGTAAGTACCGTATGATTTTACAGTGATATTATTTCCTTCGTATAAAATGATGGAAGCATTATCAATGACGGTATTTACATTATTCTCACGCTTTGCGATCAGCACACCGTCTTTCTCCCACTCGTACGCTGCAAAGCCCGGTGTGATACCGATCTTGGTACTGATGGCTGCATCCGGACAAAAATCCGATCGCTGGAAAAAAACGAGCGGGTTTGCTTTGTGCAGATCGTTCATCCAGGGAACAAAACCAGGAAGGGCCCAGTGTTCATTCCAAACGGAGTGGCCGAGATTCGGAAAGCGCGTCCAGATAATATCGCCACCATTGAGTTTTACGATATTGTAAGAAGAAGTGGCATACCCAATATTAGGATTGGTGTCTTTATCGCCTGTTGCGATCCAGGTAGGAATGTGAATGAATTGCTGGAAGTTCTGGTTTCCGTTACCGGCAGCTGATGGAGCTACTTTGGCAACACGTGTTGGGTAAGCGATAGCAAAAGACCAGGTGGCCGCTCCCCCATTCGATAATCCTGTAGACACTACCCTGTCAACATCTGCACGTGCATACTTCACGAGCGAGTCGATCACACCGATGATCAGGTCATACCAGGTAGAATAAGGAGCAGTACCCCAATCAGAAGAGCAATTACTGCCGGCGAGCACCTGCGGATAGAGCAGGAAACCATCGAACTGACCGGTGTTCACTCTGTCTAGAAAAGTTCTGCCGCCGTGTAATAATTGTTTCTCGTTATTATAGATACCACCATTGGAAGGGCAAGCTGCCTCACCTGCTCCATGGAAGAAAACCATGAGCGGATATTTTTTAGCCGCGCTGTCGGGGTTCGAATAACTGGTCGGGAACTTCAGGCGGAAACTCATTTTGGCACCATTGGCACCACCGACATTAATAAAGTATGCCTTGTAGGCTGAGTTGTTGAAATTGCCGCTGCCAGTACTGATACCGGGCGTTGATACGCTCACCCACTTTTGCAATCCGGCAATATTCGGATTGGGGTTGGTAGCGGATCCCAGCGGATCAGCAGACACCCAGCGGATCTGGCCGTCATTAGGGTTAAATACATTCTGCGCATGCGTCACACCTATGCATAACAATGCACTCATTGTGGAGAGAAGTAAAGCTTTCTTCATAAAAAAGCAGTTATAGCGTTATTTGTAAACGTTAATTCAAATGCTGGTAATGCGGTTTGACAATGAGGATATGTTTTCCGGGACTTCGGTGAAAAAGACTCAGGAAGGCATATTGGAGGCAGATATTGTGGTGGTTTTATCGAAGAATAATGAGGTAAACAAGCAAGGTAATCCGAGGGATATGTGGAAGAGATTCTTTCGTAGTAACGCCAAAAGTAATATAATTTTCTAAAGTGCGAAATTAATTAACGAGACGGGTACCCGCAATAACCACTTCAGGGTATTTTTTTCATTTATGTCAATATAATCGCTTTTTTTGCAGAA
>CAZGSG010000692.1:0-1616 GCA_964528095.1 uncultured Terrimonas sp. | reverse complement strand
GTTACCCAGGTCAACAGCACGGCTATCGCACCAGATTATGCTGTTTCGTAATACCTTTTGACCCTTATCGACAGCGACCAATCCGTGCATCTGGTAGGCAATACCGATAGCGCTGATATCTTTTGAATCGTACTTTTTCGTAGCATGTAATTTCAAAATAGCTTGCTGCACATGCTCCCACCACATTTCAGGCGACTGTTCGGCCCAACCGGCCTGTAAAGAAATAATGCCTGATTCGGTTTCAGGATACTGAACCGTAGCAATGCACTGTTGCGTTTGAGCATCAACTACTGATGCTTTGACAGATGAAGTCCCTATATCAAGTCCAAGTAGAATCATAACAAAATGTAATAGTCTACAATATATTAAAAAGAGAGAAACAAAACAGAAAGCATCAAAATGAAAGGAAAATTTGATACGAAAAAGCCGGAAGTATAGCCTGGATACTTAGCAGAATCATCAAATCCGAAGGCTACTCCCCTATTTAAAACTTGTTAACGCTCGTTAATCTCCGGTTAAGCAGCCTCAAATCTCAGGAATAGGAAACAAAATAATACAACTTAGCAGTATCATTATTCAATTAAAAAAAATAATTATGAAAAAGTACATGATCCCTGCGGTTGCCCTTTTAATGATAGCCGGAATGGCAAATGCACAGGTGCAAAAGAAACCAAATACAGCAAGTACGGCCAAAGAAGCAGTGGCCAAAAGCACGGCATCAAAAAGCAGCAATGTGGCATCAACAGCGAGTGTGACACCTAAAAATACCCCGGCCGCTAATACGGCTTCGGCTATTAAAAGAAAACATCATCGTAAAGCAAGCAAAGCCACAAAGGTTGGAAATAAATAGCAGTATGGTTGTTTTTCTCTAAGGTTGACAAAGACGATCCCGACCCCGGATCGTCTTCTTTTTTTTTAGCAATGCCCGGAAAATCAGTTAACTTTTGATTAACCAATGTTAACAAAATATATTCATTGCATTTAAAAGCTTTGCCCTGATTTTTATTTATGGCTTTCGCTATCCGATCATCAACCATAAGGCTGGGTATTTTTATCAGTACCCTTGTCATTGCTATTATATTGACATTTCAATTAGTATGGCTTAGAAAATTGTATTTTTTTGAGCAAAAAGAATTTGATAATGGTGTGCTGAAAGCTGTACGGGGTTTATACGAGGACCTGGATATCAAAATCTACAATTCAGCTCACCTGAGCGAGCTGGTTGAAAACCCCAAACCTGATTTATACGTTGCGCAGATTACATTACCGGTTAGCCAGGATTCATTAATTAACTACCTGCAATACGAGCTGGACGATTTTGGAATATTTACGGATTGTTATCTTGGCATCTATGATGCCGGTTCAGCAAAATATATCTACAATGGACTATTGCCGCGTGGAACAAAAAAACAGAAGAGCAATACCAGTTTCCCGAAAATTTCTACCTCCTATGACCACCTGAATCTATACTTCCCTAACCGGAAACAATATATTCTTTCACAGATGAATCTGTGGATCACCAGTAGTATCATCTTACTGATTGTCCTGATTTTTTTTGGAGCAGGCCTTTATTATTTCTATAAACAAAAATTTTTGCAGGAGACGCAAAAAGATTT
>CAZGSG010000691.1:0-1644 GCA_964528095.1 uncultured Terrimonas sp. | reverse complement strand
AAGATCTTCCAGGGTAGATAACATTCCGCCGGCCCCTCTGGCAGGCCAATTCGGACTACCTTTAGTCCACCATTCCGGGTTCCTTGGGAGTTCACCGGATATATCGTAGCCTAATACAATCTCATTTTCTGTGAAGTGGGGGACAATAATACCGGTTTTGCTCATCCCCGCCGGCTTAAACAAATTTTCAGACAAATAACTTTCGTAATCAGTGCCGGAAGCAATTTCAATGATGATGGCTAAAAGGTCATATCCTGTATTTGAATAACTGTACTTTAAGCCCGGTTGAAATTTTAGTGTACTAGCCCACGTCTTCGACAATACCTCAGTTTTTGTAGGCTTTTCCTCGCCATATTCAAAAATATCATGTACAAAACCTGTCGAATGCGTAAGTAATTGGTGGATGGTAATGTTTTGTTTGTCAGCCGGAATGTCCTTAAAAAACCGGGTAATTGAATCAGTAACATTCAGCTTCCCTTGTTCTTCCAGTTTTAGAATTGCTGTTGCAGTAAATTGTTTGGTGACAGAGCCTATAGAAAAAACAGAATGTGGTGTCATTGGATTTTGATGCTTCTCATTTGCCCAGCCATACCCTTTTCTTAATTCTACTTTTCCATTTTTAGCGATAAGAATTCCGCCGGAAGCACCTGTAGCAGTTATATAATTATCAATAGTAGTAATTACGTTATTAAAATTTGTGTCCTGTTCAGTAGATCTATTTATATCTGGTACTTGGCCAAGGCAATACGGGGATTCAAATAGCAATAACCAAGAAATAACCGCAATTACAGATAAGGTAATGGTTGAGGATTTCATGGTATTGATTTTTTATTTTTCAGCTTTTGCAAACTGCCTATTGATGATGGCTTGGGAAATCCAATTATAGATGGTGTCGCAATACCCAGGTGTTGCCTTAAACCAGAAGTCATCACTGCTTCCCAATAGGTGCATTTCATGAGTAGTGTTTTTGAAAATAACGATTTTGTAGTTTTTGTTGTTGGCTATTTTTAATGCATTTTCAATATTCTGAAAGGACGGATAGGCTGGTGTTGTCTGGTCGCTATCTCCTTTTAAAATAAGAGAAGGTTGCCTGACCAGCTTCCACTGATCAACTGGATTGTATTTCCCGGTTTTTCGGTAGTAACTAAAGAAAAAAGCATTGGTGTCAATTGCCCCGATATAATCCTGGTACCATTCCTTGTTCTCAAATTTCCTGCCTTCTTGAATCAGCTCCGTATAACCAGTTCCCGATGATGCAAATCTCAGGTACTTCTTCATTACTTTCATTGCATTGTTGTAATCTTCTCCAGCAACATATTTTTTGAAACGGTTCTGTACTTCATACCAGTCCGATTCCATCATGGAGACACCGGCACTTGCGGCACTGATGCCGAAGGCAATTTTTGGATATAGATTTAAGGCCATAGGGCAAATAGCCCCTCCCTGGCTGTGCCCATAAATACCAATTTTATCAGTATCGATATATTGGTTTTTCTCTAAAAGTTTTACCCCAGCGATTGCATCGTTAGCTAAATCTGAAAATGAGCCGTTCTGCCAATTCCCGCTTGATTTTCCGGTTCCTCTTTTGTCGTAAACCAACGAGGCTATACCATGCTGCGCTAAAAAAACTGCCATGTAAGTAGA
>CAZGSG010000690.1:0-1647 GCA_964528095.1 uncultured Terrimonas sp. | reverse complement strand
TAAAGTCAAAAGTGATCTGGGTATGCTGTTTACTCATAACGCTTATATAAAGATACGCCTGATGGGTCCAGCACCACAATAGTCATACCAAGTGTGGAAAAGTAGGGGTAATATGTTATCAAGCTGTTCCTGTCTATTTAAAGAGTCGGATCCGACAAAACAGGTTTATTTATTCAATTATATATAGAAGAACAAGCATCAAAATGCAAGACCGTTAGTGCGGAATCTATTTTGTGTTTTGCATTCTTGCAACACTTTTTAAGTAATATCTAATCAAAACTCTGGTTGCTTGCCGCAGCCTGTTTCAATAAGCGATCAAACTGTTCCGGCGACAGGTCATTATAGAAGAAATAGACAGGATCTATCTTATTCCCGTTTTTATGTACTTCGTAATGGCAATGAGGACCGGTCGATTTACCAGTACTTCCTACCCAGCCAATGATCTCTCCTCTCATTACCTTCTGACCTGCCCTGGCTTTTACCCGGACCATATGACCATATAAGGTCTCATAACCGTAGCCATGATTAATGACAACATGATTGCCATAGCCATTACCTGTATTTCCTCCTATGGTGACAGTACCATTAGCGGTAGCGTAAATAGGTGTTCCCTGTGGTGCGGCAAAATCAAGTCCCGCGTGCATCTTGATCGTTTTGTAAACAGGGTCGATACGGTATCCAAAACCAGAGGCAATGCGGGAAAGGTCCTTATTACTCACTGGTTGTATGGCAGGGGTATGTGAGAGTAGTTGTTCCTTGTTTTTTAGCAATTCATCAATCTCTTTGTAAGAAGTGCTTTGTACTTTCATCCGGTTGTTAAGCGTATTCAGCGTATGCATGATGGAGGAAACGAGTTCATTATTCTTTAATCCTTCCACGGTGGCTACTTCTTTCTGATCCTCGATTATTTTGGCCCTTGCGCTGTCAGGAATAGGATTAGCCTCAAAAATGGACCTGTATACATTATTATCCCTTTTTTCAAGTTCGGTCATCTGCTGCTGGAGAGTAGTTACTTCATCGTTGAGATCTTCATATTTATCTTTTAACCGTTCGTTCTGAAGACGAAGAATTTTTTCATTCGGCGATCCTACAAACCGGAAAGCAAAATAAGAGATCAGGGAAGCAGTGACGATTGCGGCAGCTATAAAACCAAAAACACGCAGCAGTTTTACCCGCAGCGGCACTTCCAGTTTTTCATAACGAAGTGTGTTAGTGTCGTAATAATATTTGATCTTCTTCATGGATATTATTCTGCCTTGCTCTTTCGGGAATGACCCTCAGACAGGCCGGTATTTATACCAGCACTGTTTCTACTGAATCTTTTACCTTTGCGCCACCTGGGAAAATCCTGCCTGGGGCTAACAAATATAGGTCACGAAATAGCAAAAATCAACCCATTTATAGTTCCGGATATGATGAATAGCGAAGATATACGCAAGCAATTCCTGGATTTCTTCCAGTCAAAGGGGCATACAATCGTTCCTTCTGCCCCTATTGTTATAAAAAATGACCCCACCCTGATGTTCACCAACGCCGGGATGAACCAGTTCAAGGACTACTTTTTAGGCAATAAAAAAGCGCCTTATCTCCGGGCGGCAGATACACAAAAATGTCTTCGGGTGAGTGGCAAACACAATGACCTGGAAG
>CAZGSG010000689.1:0-1663 GCA_964528095.1 uncultured Terrimonas sp. | reverse complement strand
ATCAAGTTGCGCGTCCGTCATCTTTTTTACATTATCAATCACAAAATCATAGCTTGCCAGCACTAAGTTGCTCACGTTAGATTTTGATTTATCGGTAGTTTTTTCCAACTCTCCCTGTCCAACCGGGCTCTTCGTGCCTGTAGCAGCCGAAGCAAAACCATAGTTGGCATCTGCCAGGTGTAACAGTTGCTCCGCAAAAGAGCGCATTTCCGGAGTAGGTTTTAAAGCATAACCAGTTTCGGGCATCGCATCCAGGTATTCCTTTGTATAAGCTTTTGACCTTTCCCAATCCTTTACCAGATCAGTTACTTTTACCTGCGCTTTCGCGAATTGACAGGCTATGATTAAACAGAGTGCGATGGCTAAGCGTTGAAGTTTCATATTTTAGGTTTTTTATTTTGAATAGATCGCTCTTTACTTCTCTTGCATTTACGGTTTTACCTGAAGCACCTAATTCGTGAAATCACCAAATACACTGTAGTTTGCAAAGCCCGGCAGCGAGTAAGTAAAGATAACTAAATTGTTTCCTGATCAAAAGAAGGTTGATTGAACTTTAAGCTAAGTGAAGCTGCTGCCCCTTTCCGGTTGTTATTAAGCTGAATAAGCTTTGTTGGATTAACTGAGTCCATGAATTGGAGCAGCTGTCAAAACAGTCAACCGCCGGAACCAGGCCAAGATGAGAAAAGCGGAGCTGGGTCTTGTCTCCCTGTGGCATCACTTCAAAGCTGATTTTGGTACCGGTCCACTCGTTTTTATCTTCTACGTAATTAATGACACTTTCGGTTACCAGCCAAACGACTTTCTGCTCCGGTATCAACTCAATGACTCTTTGTTTGGAATAATGAAAGTCTGTATAGCGGTAGGTGAATTCACCGTTGAGTTGCAGAGCTTTGCCTGTTACTTCTCCTGACCACCAATGTCGAGGGTCGCTGATGGCCGCTATTACTTCCTTAGGAGCCTGGTCTACCAATATGGTAATTGTAAAATCGGATGTTTGCATTTTATTTATTTTACTTATTAGGTAGTTTTTTGTTTAACAGATCGTCCAGTTTCTTAAGTTTAGTTTGCCAGAATTTATCGAAGTAGGAGAGCCAGTCCCGCAGTTCTTCAAATCCATCTTTTTTCAGGGTGCAGTATCTTTCCCTTCCAATATCCTGAATAGAGATAAACCCTGCCGTTTCCAGTATTTTAACATGCTTGGACACTGCCGGTCTGCTCATGTCGAAATTTTCCGCCAGGTTGTTGATGGTCAAACTTCCCGCAAACAGTAATAGGAGCATTTTTCTCCTGCTGGGATCGCCTATCACCTGGAATACGTCAAGAGTTGGTATGGCCATGTGGTGTAGAATTTAAAAGTTGATTAATCTTTTCTAATTTTTCAACCCATCCACGCAACAGTCCGTTGTAAAATTCCAGGTTCTCTTTTCTGGCGAAGCCGCTATGTTCAAGGTGTAGGTCGGTGCCTTTCGCGGTAGCTATTAAATTCCAGTTAACGATGGACTCCAGGCTAATTTCGCCATTACCAGGACCGCTGTTCCACGAATAGGATAAATGCTTATTGGGTACGATCTCCAAAACTTTGCAATAAAAGATTCCATCAAAGTTCAAAGCAGCAATGGGACCGGTTCTAAACTGGAACTCATGTCCTATGATCGGCTTGAAA
>CAZGSG010000688.1:0-1664 GCA_964528095.1 uncultured Terrimonas sp. | reverse complement strand
ATTCATTTGCGGCCAATCACAAACTCACTGCCAGTGCAGGTTTGGTGTGGCTATCAAGCAACAGCGAAGATCAGACACCGAGTTTCTATATTTCCTCACATGCTAAATTGCTGACCAACTTTTCGGTTATCCATGAATGGCATAACCTGGGTATCAGCATCAATGGCATCTACAAGAAAAGGGAAGCACAGAAACAACCATCGATCAACGCAACGATATCCAGGGATTATTTCCTGATCAATGCAAGAGCACAGTATGCATTCTGGCAACAAAGACTGCGTGTGTATATGCAGGTAGATAATGTATTCGATAAGGCCTACAGTGATCTGCTGGGTACCCCCATGCCAGGCCGGTGGCTGATGGGAGGAATACAGTTCCGCTTCACAAAATAATTTCGCAGTGCCCAGGAGTAAAAACGGCGACATTATACCCAAAATAAAATAAAGAAATATCGATTTATGCATGGTTCAGCAGAACCGGCGTTTCAATCGCAGCTTTCAGGTGCCGAACCGTAAAACACAGCCTGGTAAACGGTTTCAGCCGATTACCACCGCTGTGTTTTATAATTACTTTAAGTTTTTAGTGATTTGATTTGCACAAAAAAAGTCATGAAAACAAGATTTTTACTTATCCTTATCGCTGCCGGCACCATGGGTAGCTGCAAAAAGGACAACAACAACGGAAATACGCCAAAACAGGATTTCATTCAGCTGCAACAGGTTGACCATAATATTGGTTCCATGAAATTCGAATACAATCAGCAGAACCAGCTCACAAAAGTGGAACAACTGGAACGCAAGGCTGATGGCGTATCATACAGGAGTACCCAATACACTACTTTCAGCTATACCAACGGTCAGATCAGCAAAGCCGATTTCTTCCACCTCAATAAAAACCAGTTCTACAAAAGAACGGAGTACCAGTACCACCTCGATGCACAGAAAAGGATCTCGTCTGTATCCAGAACCTTCTTCAACGTAAATGGCAGTCTGGGCTTTAAAGACACCCTTAGGTTTTCTTTCAATGCAAACAACAAACTGGTGCTTGTTAAGTATAATAACGAAGAGGAGCCGGTCTATGTTTTTGCTTACAACAACCAGGGCAATTTTGTGTCACCAGACTATGAAGATGTGGATGAAAACCTGACCATCGCCTATACATTTGATTTCCGGTACGACAATAAAATCAATCCTTTTGCTGTGAACGGACTGGGCCTGTACCTGTTCTCTGTATATTTTGATGAAACCTTCCTGATAAATCAACTCTTTTCTACTAACAATCCCGTATATGCGAAGAGCAGTATCAACGAAACGCTCGTGGATGACAATAACCAGGTGGTATACAATAAAGTGAACAGCTTCTTATTTGAGTTCGCTAATGAATATGATAGCTATGAAGCATTGAAACTGGCGGGAATGACCTACAACTATGAACGTAAAGAGAATGGCAATGTAGTTGATACGGATAATAATCAATCGGATATTAAATACACCTGCCTGAAAAAACAGCAATAATGAAAATATACCCCTTTCAATAATTGCATTGTTCACAAAAAGCAACTGACTTTACTCCTTATCCACCCACATACTTTCGATAGCCTGGATGATCTCATTTTCTGTCCGTTTGTCGTGGGGCTGATAAGATCCGAGGATCAGCAAAGCATT
>CAZGSG010000687.1:0-1685 GCA_964528095.1 uncultured Terrimonas sp. | reverse complement strand
AAATATTTACCGCCAATGATTGCGCCCGGTACGTTAGCTAAAGCTTTGGCATTGACCAGATCAAAGGTTAATACTTTCGGATCGTAATTGTACAGGTACTGATCTTCGAATTCCAGCTTTGTATCTCTGATTTCAGTACCGATAATCGCGGTCAGGTTATGTTTATCGCCAAATGTTTTGTCGACATTTAATTGCTGACGGAAATTATCGGCAGAACTAAAGCTATTCTGATCGTAATTGATGTTTCCATAAGGCAGGTTAAAGGTTACTGGTCCTCCGGCAACTTTTCCTGCATAGCCGTTTACCTGATGTCTCACATAAAAAGAGTTTTTATCATACATTCTGTTGAAACGGTCTGAACCAAACTCGTATTGGAAAGTAGAGCGGTAAGACAGCCATTTGGTGATGTCCGCGTTTAGCTTAATGAAAGACCTGTTGCTGAAACCTTTCAACCTGCCCAGGTTAAGGCTTTGCTCATCCAATGCGGTAATGTCCATGTTGTAAAGACCATTGGAATTGATCAGTGACATGGTGTTTGCGCTAAGGCGGGAGGCAGCGGTAGAACTGAAGTTGCTGCCATCCTCATTTTTTAAACGATCGTAAGGCAGGTAGGCATACTGTGGAGCCCGGGTATTGTAGTTTTGCTGTGTAGCATCGTTATAAGACAGGTAGTTGCTGAGTTCCAGTGTCAGCCATTTATTGATTTTTGTGGTGTTATTGATGTTTAAACCAAGGCTTTCGTCTTTGGTGTATATGTCTTCAGACTTATTGTTGCGATAGGTGAGCGAGGAATAAAACGAGTTGGTTTCCGAAGCACTACCAACGCTTGCATTGTACTGCTGATAGAAAGGGCTGCGCTTGCTGTATTTTTCCATGTCATCATAATATTGATAACCAGATGAAGCCAGCTGGTTTAATTTGGCATCCAGTTGGGCCTGCGTTAATGTTCCGGCATATTTTGCAAGGATGGCCTTGATGCCCTGGCTCTGGTAACCTGCATTGGTCAATACGTTGGCTGCATAAGCGGCAGAATTTGCAGCTTTTAGCTTTGGATTATTGCTTTCCCATTCTTTTTCCAGGCTCACAATATCTGTCGAATTGGTCAGGTTATCGGTATAAACGGAATTGGCCGAAAGCGTAATTGTACTCGATGCCGAGATCTGAGGTTTGCCCTTTTTAGGTTTTTTGGTTACGATGATCACTACTCCGTTTGCTGCTCTTGCACCATAGATAGAGGCCGCCGCTGCGTCTTTTAATACCGTGATGTTTTCGATATCTTCCAGATTTAATCCTGGTACATTTTCGGTAATTGAGCCATTGGTGCTGTATTTTGTGTTCTCTACCGGGAAACCATCAACGACGTATAAAGGATTGGTAACCCCTTTCATAGAGGTCGTTCCCCTGATCAGGCCATTGTTATATCCTGCAATCCTACCTTCCAGTAAAGAGCCGATACTGCTTAGGCGCTGTTGCTCGAGTTTCTTTGCCGGGATGCTGGAGAATGCACCGGTAACGCGTTCTTTTGGTAGTGTCTGATACCCTGTTGATACGGTCACTTCTTCCAGCTGTCCGGTTTGTTCCGTCAGATTGATGGTACCCAGGCTCTCCTGAACAGCAATTTCTTTGGGTTGGTAACCGAGGTAGGAAATCACAAGCACGGCTTTATCGTCAACATTGCCCAGGCT
>CAZGSG010000686.1:0-1709 GCA_964528095.1 uncultured Terrimonas sp. | reverse complement strand
TGCAAAAGACCTATACAGAAAGGATCTGTACTTTGTATCAGTCGGGGAATGAAAAGGCCAGCTCTTCATATATGGAACAACAGAACCAATTAAAGAAGAACAGTGATGCCAGCGTTCTGCTCAAAGCACATATGAAATCTCTGGTCATACACATTAAACAGGCATTGACACGTACTACGCATGCAGCCACTAAACTCCATTTGGAATTTGTACTGGAACAATTTGATAAGACCATAAACCCGAAGTAAAACAACGATGATTGATCAGCGCTCCGGCGCATAGAAACTTTATCTGCAGGGGCTGGCCGATTGGTCAGCCTTTTTTTGAATAAAAAAGCAATCTGAAAATCAGATCGAATAAGAGAATCAGGAAAAGCGAGGATCCAATGCTACTCAATGATGTGAAATGCAAGCCATCGATTGTATAACGAAATTGTACTTTTGTTCTGGTTTAAATAATGACCATTTTAAAAAGGTTACCCCATGAGAATAGAATTATTTGAAAAAAATGTCACGTTGGATGCAATAGTTTCCGAACTAAAAATCGTTCAGGGCATCGTTGCTATTGTATTGGGTGGTTCTCACGCAGCAGGCTTTGCTAATGAAAAATCAGATCTCGACATAGGATTATACTACTCAGAAAAAAATCCATTTGATATTGAAAAAGTTCGAAGCATAGCGAGTCGTTTTTCCGTGGCGGGAACGCCTGATGTAACCAATTTTTATGAATGGGGGCCCTGGGTAAATGGGGGATCCTGGATAATGACAGCTGCCGGAAAAGTAGATTTGTTATATAGGAATATTGACCAGGTTCAACAAACGATTACCGATGCCGTCAATGGCATTTGGCATCATAGTTTTGATCAGCAGCCACCGTTTGGGTTTAGATCGATCATTTACTTAGCGGAAACTCAGGTATGCAGGCCACTATTCGACCCGCAGAATATTCTGCTGAAATTCAAATCGCAAATCACACCATATCCTGCGAAATTAAAACAAGTCATTATATCCGACAGTCTTTGGCTTGCCGAATTTACATTGATGCAATGTGTTTCGTTTGCAAGTACCGGCGATACTTACAACACTGCAGGTTGCTTCACAAGAATTGTCAATTACCTGGTTCATGCCTTATTTGCCATCAATGAAACCTATCCATTGGGAGATAAAAGAGCACTTCAAATTATTGCGACCTTCAATATATCACCTGCTAAAATAGAAGAAAAAATAAATAGAATATTAGGCCATGCTGGTTCACAAACCAATGAATTAATCGAAAGTACCAATCTGTTGAAAGAATTATGGAAGCAAGTCGTTACTTTAACAGATGGCCAATATGAACCCAGATTTAAAGTAGGTTTTGACTAACTATCTGCGTTTTCTTACGCCTGTAATTATCTGCTATTATACCTTCTTTCGCTTAACGTAGGAGGATCTTTGTTGAAAGATAATCTTATCAGCCGCCTTATACCCCCCTTTTTCGTGAATGTTTCACCAGTTAAAAACACTGTTTTAGTGGATACCCGGGAAGCGTCTTCCAACTATTTTTGTTGTGTGGTGAATTAACCCGAACCATCTAAAACGAGCTATGTCGGATACCCATTATCCTGACAAGTTATGGTATGATCAACTTCATTGCACAGCCGGTATTTCACCATTGCCAATAACGGGAAATGGAAGCATAGCAACGCTATGAAAGAGGAGGAGCGGAGT
>CAZGSG010000685.1:0-1717 GCA_964528095.1 uncultured Terrimonas sp. | reverse complement strand
CAGAAAGCAAAGGAGATCGAACAATTCACCTACTTCGCTTCACACGATCTGCAGGAGCCTCTCAATACCACCACAGGATTTATCCGGTTATTGAAACAGAAATTCAAAGACCAGGCAGATAAGCATTCAGAGATGTATTTTTCTTACATCATGCAGGCATCAGAGCGAATGAAAATTCTGATCAGGGAATTGCTGGAATATGCTCACCTCGGAAATAAAAAAGAAAGTCAACAAGTAAACTGCAATGCATTACTGGATCATGTACTGGCAGACATGGACGCGAGTATCAGGGAACATAAGGCTGCTATTCAAATTACTCCATTACCAGTTATCGATGGATACCCGCTTGAATTAAAATTGCTGTTCCAGAATCTGCTCAGTAATGCTATTAAATTCAGGAAGCCCGATATTGCTCCTGTCATAACCATATCGGCCATACAAGAAGATAGCCACTGGTCTTTCACCATTGAAGACAATGGTATTGGAATGGAAGCTATTCACCTGAAAAGAATTTTCCTGCTCTTCCGGAGACTGCACAATCAATCCAATTATGAAGGCACAGGAATTGGATTAGCACACTGCAGTAAAATAGTTGAACTACACGGCGGAACTATCTGGGCCAGCTCAGCACCCGGCATTGGAAGTAAGTTCAGTTTCACTATTCCTTTTACGCTCCCATCTGAGCCAGTCGCTTAATTAAATAGTTGATGCCACTTAATTCAACTATCTTTACCTGCTCTTAGAATAACCCTCCACTGTTTATCTATTTGTACCCACTTCTTTATCTGAACACGGAACAGCTTAACGAATTATTGTCCAACTGAACAGGCTTTAGATTGTAAGATCTGAATGGGGAATTATTTGCCCTTTCGTTGCCTATTGTTAATTAATAAAATCACCCTCATGACGATATCTGATCAGCGATCAAAAATTCTTTTCGTTAGCACTTTTCCCCCTGTTAAATGCGGTATCGCAAGTTTTACAAACGATCTGATCAATTCGATCATTCCGGACATAAAAGCAGATTTCCTCATTTCCATTTGTGCACTGGATAAAAACAAAAAGGTGGAAGATTTTGGATCTCCTGTTGTAAAGGTGATGGATGGACATTCAATCGACTCCTGTATAGAAACTGCCATGGAAATCAACCGGGATAAAAATGTTGAACTGGTTTGTATCGAACACGAATTTGGATTGTATGGCGGAGAGTACGGTTCATATTTACTAAGGTTCCTGGCGTTACTGGAGAAGGCTTTCATTATCCGGTTTCATACCGTACTGCCGAATCCTGACATAAAAAGATTACAATTGGTAAAGGCAATAGGTACGATGGCTGAAAAAATAATTGTAATGACAGAAAACTCTGCCAGGCTATTGGTGCAGGATTATGAACTGGAAGCAGACAGCATAATGATCATACCGCATGGAACACATCCCAATAGCAACATGGATGCCGATGAGCTGAAGAAAAAGTATGACCTTGAAAATAACCTGGTGCTTACAACCTTTGGTCTTTTAAGTCCAAACAAGGGCGTGGAAAAAGGAATACTGGCCATGAAAGAGATCAGTGTAAAATTTCCACAGGCAATTTATCTCGTACTGGGGCTGACCCATCCTAACCTCCTGTTGCAGGAAGGCGAAAAATACAGGGACTCACTACAGCAATTGGTAGACGATAATAACCTGCAGCACAATGTACGGTTGATCAATGAATATG
>CAZGSG010000684.1:0-1718 GCA_964528095.1 uncultured Terrimonas sp. | reverse complement strand
AAAAATACATTAATGAGTATGTAAAAAAAATTAATGTAACAAAAAGGGAGAAATTAAGGGAAAAAAACGGTGCTCATGTTGACGATGTAATTTTCTTGTTTGTCGGGAGATTATTGGATTGGAAGGGCGTAAGAGAATTAATAGCTGCATTTAAAATAACTAATAATGATCGAGCTAAGCTTTGGATTGTGGGTGATGGTGAACTTAATACAGAAGTAGAATTAGCATCAAAACAAAATAAAAAAATAAGATATTTTGGTAGAGTAAGTGGAGATTATTTGTGGAATATATACCATGCTGCTGACGTCTTTGTCGTGCCGTCGTACCATGAACCCTGGGGGTTGGTAATCAATGAGGCAATGGCAGTTGGGTTGCCAGTTATCGCAACAAATAATGTCGGTTGTATAGATGACCTAGTTGAAAATAATCAACAGGGTTTAATTGTGCAATCACAAAATGTTGATGAATTATTAAAGGCAATGAATGATGAACACTTGGTTTCAGGCACAAAAGTCTTCCTGAGGACAAGAAAATTTTTCTTTATCCTTACTGCTAACGGTTTTAAATAACCGATATATGTGCTTGTAATATTATTCTGAAGAGATACTAAGGAACCGATAATACATGCCGGGTAATGCCTGGTGTTTTATGAGTTATTTCTTTTCCGTACACGCTTCGTTCACTCTTATTATATAGACTATTGAACCGGCCATTTGTACTACTTTCTCCGGAGAACAAAATCTGGAGAGCAAGAAGCAGCAGCACCAAAGATGCTGCTCCTGCATTTTCTTTTAAGAACTGAGAAGCTTTGGAGAGATGGTTCCTGACTGTATGAGGAGATATTTTCAGCCGGGTGGCAATTTCACAGCGGGAGAGATCATTGACCCGGCTAAGCTCGTACACTATTTTCTGTTGTGGCGGTAAGCTGGAATACACTTTGCTGAAAATTGCCACGCGTTCTTTCTGTATCATGTACTCTTCGCCTCCTGGCGCATATCCATCCTGTACATGATGGAGCAAAGCGTTTATTATTTTACTTTTGGCGGTTTCTCTTCTTAAATAGGTGCAGGCCATATTGAACACCACACGGCACAACCAGTGACCAACATTATCAAAAATAATTTCTGTACGCTTTTGCCACAATTTCATGAAACAATCCTGTAAAATATCTTCTGAAACCTGTCTGTTCCTGGTAATGTTAAAAGCCAGGGAAAAAAGTTTTTCCGAATAGGTTTGCACTACAGTGCAGAAGGTGGCTTCGTCTGTTATGCTTATTCTTTTCAGCACAGTTGTTTCATTCATTTTTACAGGATCAGTACTCAAAAATTATTGATCAGCAGAAAAGTTTGTTTTGTAACACCGGTGCCATCTGGTAATCCCATTAATGCAAGTGTGAAATTCCGATACCGCCATTTGTTTACAATTCCTTCAGTAGTAACAGAATTATTCAACCCCTGAGCTGTGTAGCTTGTTAACAGGATACCTGTTGCTGCATCCCTGCATTCAAAAGTGATACTGCTCTTGTCATAGGTAGCTGCGTAATTGTTGAAACCGGTAATGCTTTTATAGGGCAGGCTGTTGATCTCGCTACCATTGGATTGCCCCTGAATATTAATGCTGACCGGAGCACTGCCTGCAGAAAGGTTTACAAACCTGATACCTGTAACACTATCCGTTGTTGCGTGTGGCGGTGGATGGTCTGTTGTTAATAATATATC
>CAZGSG010000683.1:0-1726 GCA_964528095.1 uncultured Terrimonas sp. | reverse complement strand
GGCCGATGGTTAACTCCGGTTTTTTTACGTCTTTTTCTGGAAATAGTGGGTAAAAAGGCCAGTTTATGCGGTTAAATAAAACCGGAATACTGGAAAATGTATTAAAATGGTATGGAGGTTTATTTTGCTGATTTGCAGTATTTTAAAACGAAACCCGGAGCAGTATGGGCAAAAAAAAAGTGCCGCTTTTCAGCGACACTTCACTAATCAAATACCATTAACCATTAAACCTTATCCTATGATGTAAAATTAATGATTTTTTATTCGCAACATAATATTTGAGGTAAAAGTTTTATACACTTTGTATACATTTTTAAATCTAATGGGTTTAAAAAGCATTTTCGGTGGATGAACAGGATCGATCCGGCGACTAATGATTGTGAGGGTATGACTAAAAATTGTTTTGTCAGACCAGGGCCCGTTCCATCCATTCCCCCCATTTTCATTGTAACAATATCCCCTTTTACAGGGCTATCTGCTTTATCAATTGTGGATGGAAAGGCCAGGCGTTGTTGTACAGCCGGCTTGAAAGCGGTTGCCTGTCACTGATAGTAGTCAGAAACAACACGATGAAGAATAAATCAGTTTACCCTTCGAAAATAAGTGAGAAAAGGATCATTCTCGATTGCAGCTTGTCGATAGTGCTGGAGAATTTCAGGTTGGGATCACGGGAGTGCACATTCATCAAACCATTGCTGATCTTGATCTCGGGAGAAAGAATGAACACGGGGAAATAGAAATTGAATCCGATACCGGCTTCCACACCAAAATCATACTTCTGCAGTTTAATAAGGTCTTCAGCCCGGCGTGCGGTACTATTGGAAGTAAGGTCATATTCGAACTTGGCGCCACCAAACATGTAGACCCGGAAATTCCCGATACGGTCTGACCGGAATTTCAGGTGCACAGGCAGGCCAATGAGGATGGATTCAACTTTTTTGGTCATGATCTTCTGTTCCTCTTTCATAGGATCAGGCGTCTTCAGGTGATAAGTCAGGTTCTTGTAGGAGAACAATAACTGTGGGAAGATAGCACGGAGCTCAAAGCGGGGGGAAAGCCGAAGGGTATGTATCCCTGCCAGGCCAAAGCCACCGGCATTCTCGGGGTCAACCACCATCACGCTGTCTTGCCCCATAAAACCGGGGTGATGGCTCAGGTTGAACCTGCTGGTATTGTACATCAGTGCAATACCCAGGTAATATTTCTTATCGTCGTGATTGGGAAGATTCAACTCACGTTGAGCGATACTTCTGAAAGAAGTGATCAACAGTATCAATATGGTAGCCAGGCGCATCAGCCGGCTTCTTTGCTGCCGCAGTAAATTGTGCATATTCCTAAAGTCAACCTTTTTAGCCTGGTTTCGGAAAACCCTGCTTGTTGTAAAATGTGTAGAAATGTTTCGCCTTCGGGGAATGCTTTTACTGAGTTGTTTAAATATTGATACGCGTCTTTGTTTTTTGACAGCCATTGACCCGCTTTGGGGGCAACAACATTCAAATATAAGTTATACAAGCCTTTGAATGCAACTTGTTTTGGCTTTGAAAACTCGAGGATCATGGCCTTGCCTCCGGGCTTCAGCACCCGGTACATTTCTGTGAGGCCCTTATTCAGATCTTCGAAATTTCGCACACCAAAGGCCACTGTTATGGCATCAAACGAGTTGTCAGGAAACTTTATTGCCTCTGAATCGCCTTTGCGCAGCTCGATCTGGTCATTTAACCCCAGT
>CAZGSG010000682.1:0-1745 GCA_964528095.1 uncultured Terrimonas sp. | reverse complement strand
TTTATATCCCCCACGAGCGGCATAGTCCCACTCCGCTTCGGTAGGTAGCCGATAGTTTTTACCGGTTTTTTTTGCCAGCCAACTGGTATAGGCAAAAGCATCATTCCATGATACCATAGCCATTGGTTCCCCATCCGATTGGAGTGCCAGTTCAAGTGAGATGCTGCGCCCGATAGCATCACAAAAGGTCTTATATTGCAATACAGTTGTTTCGGTTTTAGCAATTGAAAACGACTTGAGTGTTACCTGGTGTACAGGTTTTTCATCTTTTTCACCATTGTTATTACCCATCATAAATGTACCACCTACCACCAATACCATCTCCGGGTAGGCTAGCTTTCCTAATCGTTTACTTTCTTTTTGTGCCCTCGCCTGAAACATCAATACGCAAGCGAAAAGGGATAATAGTATTGGTTTCATTGGAGCATATTATTTTTAAGAACCCGTTTAAAAATCATTGTTAAAATATTAAATTACTCCTTCCAGGATACATTGTTTAATCAACTGCGCCATATTTTTGCAACCAGATTTCTTCAAAATAATCTGGCGCTGGATCTTAACCGATTTAACACCTATAAATATCTCTTCCGAGATCTCACTGTTATTCAAGCCATCAGCTATAAGCCGAAGTATTCGTCTTTCTCTGAAAAAAAAATGTGGTAGAGGCCTGATCGCTGGTTCCGGATTCATATTTAGGTAAGAGGGTTCCCCACCAAGACCAATGAATGATATTTCGCTGGTATTTGGCTCATCGATGTCATCAATTCTGGCACGGATAATCAGGAATTTCCCCAATCCACCATCCTCATCCAGGCTCAACAGAATCCCCTGATGACTGAGCAGCGCATACTCCCCGTTTTTCATCCGGCTCATGAAACGATAATCGATTTTATAGTTCATCAATTTTTCCATGGACAGCCACTCCCGAAAGAATCTGGTAACAAATGCTTCTTCATTGGTTACGAAGTGAATATCTTCCGAATGAACAGTCTCTAACAAATCATTAAAGGTTGCCTTGCCGGCCTCCAAACCATGAACCTCCTCAATCCCAGAACTTACATTAGACAAAGACATGTCATAAGAATCAATGACATAATAATAAAACGGCGCTGTATCGACAATAGAATTTGCCAATTCATCAAAATCGAATTTGGAGAAGTCGGTATCTTGATTGGCTCTGCCTTCCTGCCAGAGGTCCCGAAGTTTTTGTAAGTCGGTCATCATATCCTGGCTATCGCCCCCGTTTCACTTTGCTCAGGCGATGAGATGTATCATCAGCCTGCTCAATCCATGCTAACTCTTGCTGTTGAGTAAGGTCAACAAAACTAATCTTGTTTGTTTCTAAATTCAGAAACCCAAACTTATCATTTAATTGAAAGGCAATCTTGTTTTCTAAGCTATGATTTACCCTGGCATAAATACATGGCAAAATTTCTTTCCCTTTTAAGTCAATAACACCAGATTTCCCATCTAATTCAACTTTGTAGTATTTAGTGTTTCCGGATCTGTCATTGTAATTTTCAAAGGGGGTAATATAATCATACCTGACAGGCAAAATTATTTTCCCCATTTTATCAATCATGCCCATTTTGTTATCCAAACATACAAATGCCATTTGTGCAGAAGGTAACCGTGGCCAAATCAGATCATAGGTTGGAGGCACCATCTCATTTCCCTGAAAATCAATGAGTCCCACTTTATTGTTTGACACTACCCAAATTTGGTTCCTTAACAGGCTCTCGCCT
>CAZGSG010000681.1:0-1748 GCA_964528095.1 uncultured Terrimonas sp. | reverse complement strand
TACACTTTAATCGTTGTGCCGCCAATACCTTGCGGTATGGCGATGCAAATAAACTGATTTTTCCCCAGCCGGGGTTTTCATATTAAACTAAACGATAATAAATATGTCGCTTGAGCAATTCCAACTTGATCCTTACTTTCTGGCTAAAATCTTTACCCAGCCAATCATTCCCGGGAAAAGCATGCCGGCTGAGGCCGCGGAAAAAGTGGTGCCCAAAGTCAAATATTTAGGAGAAAATCAAAAAAACATTGCGCTCTTCATACAAAACGAAAACGAAGCCTACTTAAACGACGAATTATTCAACCTCCTCACCAATATATTAAATGCCTGTAAACTGGGGATGCAGGATGTATCCCTTCTAAACATCCAGCACTACCCTTCTCTCACATTTCCGGACTGGCAGGCAGCCGTGAAGATAGAACGGGGCGTTTTATTTGGGATTGCACCGGAACAACTTGGGCTCAATGATATTCCGCTTTATCAGCTGGTCACCGTAAATGGCACCACGCTCCTTTTTTCCGATGAACTATCGCTCATTGGCACCGATAAAGTACTCAAAGCCAGGCTTTGGGCAGGATTAAAACAATTATTAGGTATTTAATACAATAAACAGCTTTCTCATCCGACTATATGAAATTGATATTCGCTACCAACAATCAAAACAAAGTAAAAGAGTTCCGGTCATTGCTGGGAAATCAGTTTGAGATCATCACCCTGCTGGAAGCCGGCATAGACATCGATATTCCCGAACCGCACGATACGCTGGAAGCCAATGCTACAGAAAAATCGACCGTTATTCACCGGATGACCGGAGAAAACTGTTTTGCGGAGGATACCGGGCTGGAAATTACCGCCCTGAATGGCGCACCAGGCGTTTTATCTGCCCGTTACGCCGGCGAACAGAAAGAAGCAGCCGACAATATTGTAAAGGTATTACAGGAGCTGCAAGGGCAAAATGACCGCAGCGCACAATTCCGTACGGTTATTTCCCTGATACTGGATGGTAAAGAATACCAGTTTGAAGGCATCAGCAAAGGACATATCACCACGGAAACAAAAGGAACAAAAGGATTTGGCTATGATCCCATTTTTGTACCGGAAGGAACCACCACCGCTTTTGCAGAAATGGACCTGACAGAAAAGAATAAATACAGCCACCGGGCCAGGGCTTTTGAGAAATTTATAGCCTTCCTGAAACAAACAACAAACGTTTAGCATCTACCTAAAAAATAATAATGGCAAGGATTAAGATAGATTTACCGGCAGTATTCCCTTTTACTTTACAGGTACCTGTGCGCATACAGGATATTAATTATGGCAACCATGTAGGCAACGATGCCATCCTGTCTATCATGCACGAAGCAAGAATTCAGTTCCTGAACAGCATTGGTTACAAAGAACTGGATCATGAAGCCGGTAAAGGACTTATTATGGCAGATGTGGCAGTAGCTTATAAAGGAGAAGGATTTCATGGAGATATTTTTGACGTAGCCATAGCGGCAGGAGAATTTAATGCCTTCGGCTTTGAATTATTTTATCGCATCACTACTAACAGGAATGCACAAACGATCACCATCGCCGAAGCCAAAACCGGCATGATCTGTTTTGATTATCACCTTCGTAAAATAGCGAAGTTACCGGCCGACATGAAGGCCAGCCTGGAAACAGGAAAATAAATACAATATAATGATGGATACAACAACAACATTACCCACAGCGGTGGAACAAGTGATTACAGCCCGTCGTAC
>CAZGSG010000680.1:0-1748 GCA_964528095.1 uncultured Terrimonas sp. | reverse complement strand
CAAAATAATGTGTAGTATACTACATAAATATAGTAAAGATGCATTCCGCAAAGGGGCTAAAATGGACAGCATTATCCAGGAGGAACAGGCTTGATTCAGCAACGTATACTTAATTGTTGGTTTGAACGATACACTTCATGATTGATGACTTATCGCTTTCGGATAATTTAACGAGTATAGTGAATTCGGTACGGTTGTTACTAGAGGCCCCGCTGGTGAGTGCTTCCTACATTGGATTTGCACAGTTTCCCCAAGGAGCATGCTCAGACCCATCCTGTTTACTCGGCATAATATTGGAAGAAAAAGGTCTTGGTAGTTGGGAGCTCCTGCAAGGTATTCATAATAAACGAACGCATGGCTGGCTGGTACAGGATACCACTATTATTGATATTACTGCTGACCAGTTTGACCGTTCAATTCAAAACTTGATCATCCAAAACCATATTTTGACAATTCCGTATCTGGGATTTGAAGTTAGCGCCAGATACCCGGTGCAGGATTATAATAAGGGGATCCACGACTTCAACTACCATGTTGTCCTGCAGAAGATACGTAAGTTCTGTCTTTCGACTCCTTTTCGCTAATCTCTTGCCAATCTGTTTAGAAAAAAAAATTAACCTATTTTCCGAAAATAATCTGAAGAAATGCTTAGTCAAGAATCAGTATTAAAAAGGCTGACTATCGTTAAATACCTCTATCAAATAGGTGTTGCGCAGTCACAGCTTCCTGAAACAATGTCTTTTACTAGTATTCTATCTTTTCAGGATGCGATAGAGATTTTCCTAAAGCTCGTAGCGGAAAAGCGAAATATGAATACTGACAACAATTATCCCTTTATGCGGTATTGGGACGATATACCGACACTTACCCTTAAAGAATCGATCAGAAACCTTAATACCAGAAGGGTTAATCTCAAGCATCGCGGCATATTACCTGCGCGCCAGGATATTGAAGTGAGTCGAGTTAACGTTTCTGATTTTTTTGCCCAGAATGTCATGACTGAGTTCAACATGGACTTTACCTGTATTTCGTTAGTTGACCTAATAACCTTTCCTACTGTCAGGAAATATGCTATGGAGTCGGAAAAGGCCTACCTGGAAAATAATATGTCGTTGGCTGTAGAAAACTCTGCAAAGGCGTTCGCCGAGTTGCTTGAGGCCTATGAAAGCCCAATGACCGGCGAAACACGTCAATCTCCCTTTTTCTTTGGAACAAAAGGTAGAAACTGGATGAGCTCTCAACATGCACTTCAAGACATAAGCCAAGATTTGGCGCGGGATCTTGACTCGATTAAAAAATCTATTCACCAACTCCAGCAAAGTGCCAAAATCACGTCAATGGGGCTGGATTATAGAAAATATGCCAAGTTTAAAATCCTTACGCCTGAAGCAACAAAAGTTGATGAAGGGTACTTTTGTGAACTTTGGGGTAATGACAGGAAATGGACTTCAGCCAATGTTCAATTTTGCATTGATTTTGTTATTGAATGTTCACTAAAGCTACAAGACTTCAATTTTGATTTGCAAAGTTTAGTGGATGACCAAGAGTTTACGCTCGAATATGTAAGTGGTAACGTTGAAACCGGCTTAGTATTCAGGCAAGTTCCCATTTCCTAGGCAGAAAAAAAGTCTACCGATGATGGTATCGGAGCCTCTAGCGAGAAGTAGCAATTTCTCAAATACAAATTATTAATTGAATCCCTACAATAATAACATTCAAATAATAACAAAGATGTAGAATGGATTTCA
>CAZGSG010000679.1:0-1751 GCA_964528095.1 uncultured Terrimonas sp. | reverse complement strand
CATGCAAGTTTGGCCAACTCGTCTGTTGATGGGATAAACAGGAGAAATACCTGCACCTCTACCAATTATTATACGGATCCCTTTGGCGAGGCAAACTACCCCTTTAGTACAATTTTCTATGCTAATGCATATGGTTGTGAAACGGGTTCGTATACATATGAATGGGAGATTTCTTTTGATGGTACAACCTTTTTCCCTTACGCATCAAACATCGGGAATACATTGGAAATACCTGCAGGCCAATTCAATTTCAACTACTGGGTAAGATTTAAGGTACGATCTGAAGATTGCGCCGTAGAGGCGTATTCGACATCTTATCTGATTGAAAATAATTGCGATGTCTATTAAACCATCCTCCATGAAAAAAATTATCTCGCTCATAGCGATGCTGATCATCGCGATTGAACTATTTGCTCAACCTAATCCCGTTGTATTTTCCCCTGAAATTACCAGGCCAGCTTATGTAGATGAAATTGCTGTCAGAGTTAGCGGAATAACATCTTCTGGGCAGGCTAACAATTTAACAGCCGCTCAGGGGCTAATGAAAAGAACTTATGTAGATGGTTTGGGAAGGTCCTTGCAGAGCGTAGTTTTTGTGACTGGCACAGGTTCCAAGCCAGATATTGTATCTTTCTCGGTATATAATTCACTGGGCAGACAGAGTCGGAAATATCTTCCCTATGCCACTTCTACTACCAGAGCATACCAAACCGACCCTATAGCTGCGCAAGCTGCTTTTTATTCCACTTCAGGAACATCCGGCAAATACGCTAAAGATAATTATCCTTTCTCCGAAGCATTGTTTGATAATAGTCCGCTTAATCTCACTCTTGAAGAAGGCTCCGCTGGAGCGGCCTGGCAATTAAGCACAGGAAAAACAGAAACCAGCAAGCATCGAACAAATGTGGCTTCTGATAATGTCAGAAAATTTGATGCATCGGCAGTCAGCTCTGGCTTTTGGGAGGCTGGTACACTGGTAGTTTCTGAAAGAACAGATGAAGAAGGGCGTAAGTTATTACTGTTTTCAACAAAGTTTGGACAGTTGATATTGAAAAGGGAGTTTCTCAATGAAACGATACAAGGGAGTCTTAAGGAATTCAGTGATACTTACAATATCTACGATGCCGCTGGTCAAGCCATCATGATGTTGCCACCTAAGGTTGTTGACCGGATAAAAAATGCAGGGTGGATATTAAGTACAGACGATAGTGACCATAATATTTTTCGATACGAATATGATACTAAAGGTAGACTAACGGGTAAAAAAAAGCCTTCAGATGGTTGGATCTACATAGTGTATGATGCGCTGGATAGACTTTGTTTAATGCAGACCGCATCTCACAGGCAAGGAAATAAATGGGGTTTTTTTAAGTATGATAAGCATAACAGGATTGTATTACAGGGTATTCTAATCGACAATATTCGTACTACAAGGTCTGCTATGCAGACTTTTGCCGACTCCTACGACTATTCGAATATTGCAGTTGCCTGCTTTGAACGGAAAGGAGGTACGGTCGAAAATTATACTGATGTCAGTTTTCCTCAGAGTACTTCATTCAATTCATTTGCAGTACATGCAGCTAATTATTATGATAACTATGATATAGATGCAAATGGATTGGTGGATTATAACTATATCTCGCAGGGGCTTGGCGGTGATGAACCGGTTGTTGGTTCACCACAAGGCCAGATCACTATTTCTAAAAATAGAATACTGGCAACTCAAATCCCAATCCAAGAGCCGGCCCCTT
>CAZGSG010000678.1:0-1753 GCA_964528095.1 uncultured Terrimonas sp. | reverse complement strand
GGTACCGGGCTATAAAAGGAATAGTAGATCCTTCTGTATGCAGGTCATGAATACTACTGACCTGTTTCAACGACAGGTTGAGTGTCGCCGCTATTTGTTGCGAATATTTAAGCTCCATAGGTTTTCTGTTTGGGGGAGCAAATGTAAAGGTAGAAACAGAAGAAAAAAATTTGTTTGTTCGATTTCGAAACCCCAAGTTCAGCAACTTCGGCCTGGATTTCGACTTCTTGTTTCAGGGTCTTCACAAGGTAGTTAAATCACAAGTGGACAGACGCTATTTTTCGTAGTGACTGTCCACTTATTTTTCCTCCTGTGTTTATCCTGGCGAATGATGATCCGGAACATGATTTATGGCAACGGACTACCACAATTGCAGGCAGGGCTGGAAACCAACTAACCCATTTTCGGGATTACTCATGGTAATGCTTGCCTGCGGAGCGTCCAGCTTTACATCGGCAGATAATATATCGCCCAACTTGAGCAATTCCGTTTTAACCTTTGCTACGCATTTACCACAGGTCATTCCGGAAATAGCATATGTATGTGTCATAAAATATTTTATGACAAAGCTCCTTTTTAGCCTTCTGATACTATTATAGAATCCGTAGGATTTGTTATATCATGTCCATTTACACATTATCCAGTGACCTGCGGTGGCGGTCCTTTAATTGTTTATACTGGCTCGGGGTAAAACCCGTGATCTTTATGAATTGAGCCGACAGGTGCGCTACGCTGCTGTAGCCTAATTTAAACGCAATTTCGCTTAGTGTGTGCTCATTGTATACCAGCCATTCTTTTACCTTTTCTATTTTTTGCAGGATAAAGTACTGTTCGATGGTATACTCTTCCATAGAAGAAAACAGCGTGCTCAGGTAATGATAGTCTTTATTTAATTTTTGAGAAAGGTATACAGAGAGATTATGTTGCATTTCATCAAGACCTTCATTCTGTATCAACTGCAGGATCAATACCCGGACCTGCTCTACCAGTTTTACTTTCTGATCATCCAGCCATTCAAACCCTTCTGCCTTCAATGCCTCCTTTATATGTATTACCTGGCTATCGCTTATTTCACCGGAAGTTTCCACTTTTCCAAGTTC
The DNA here is from genome assembly GCA_964528095.1 of uncultured Terrimonas sp. Taxonomy (GTDB): domain Bacteria; phylum Bacteroidota; class Bacteroidia; order Chitinophagales; family Chitinophagaceae; genus CAZGSG01. Next base: position 653 of record CAZGSG010000678.1, on the reverse strand, counting down.
TACTTTAATTACGGACACACCTGCCTTTTCAAAGATACCAGCCACGGAACGGATACATCTCGGGCATACCATATTTTTGATATGAACTTCCATTATTTTTTCTTTTTTCGCAGCGCATTCAAAAAAGTTCTTTCAAGTCCTACCTGCCAGCTATCGGTTGCCATTCGTTGCATATCGCTACCCAATTGAAAACGATACCCGATATTCAGTTTTGTATTGCTGTTAAAGATCACCTGTACCGCAGTGGCAAGATCAGCATAGTACGCCTTTCTGTCCAGGGCCTGCTGGGTAAGAAGTTCGGCATACAGGTTTACATTGGTTTGCCTGTAATCGGTATATTCAAAAGGAAGCAATAATAATCCTGCGGATAAAGAATAATTCATCACCTGGTAGATCCGTGAAGGAATGTACACAGCGACTTTGTCTCCTCTTGAATCATCTAATACCTGGGTATGGCTTACGGTGCCGGATAGCGCAAATTTGTGCCATAGTTGTGTAGCGATCAACCCGAGTTGTACCCCACTTTTGTCGCCCTGCAGGCTTACTTCATCAAAATGAAAATCATTTCGCGAATAGGCCGCCTCTCCAAATACCGCCATCCTGAAATGCGAATGCAGTTCATCCTGTGAAAAGAACCTGTATTTGCCATACAA
>CAZGSG010000677.1:0-1764 GCA_964528095.1 uncultured Terrimonas sp. | reverse complement strand
TTTCAGTGTTCTCATATTGGTGATTTATACACCAAATCTACTCTTACAACATCCCTCGTTTGCCCCGGATGAGTGAAGGCATGTATTTCAATGAGTGAAGTGCCGTGTATTTTTAGGGAAAGCCTTTGTTGATTGGTCAGGTGCTGGTACCTTTCTCAAGTAATTGCAGCAGGCCGGCGTTCTCAAAAAGTATCAATCCAAGTCTAAGATCAGAACTACCACTTTTTACTTCGTAAGTAAATTGTGGAATTCCATTATTGATACCTGAGGCTATATACATGAAGTCAATAGATTCGTTTTCCGTTAAGCCAAGATCTTTGATCCTGTAATGCGTAGAAATCAGGAAATATGATTGACTGAACTGAGCAACTCCATTTACCGCAATGCGTAAAATATTAATAGCGTCTTCGCTATTGGTACCGCTGAACATTTCATCAAAGACAGCAAAAACACGATGATCCCGGGCCGATAAAACCACCGATTTCAGATTTTGTACTTCCAGCATAAAATGACTATAGCCATGCTGAAGATCGTCCTTAGATGAAATGAAAACATTTATGTCGTCAATAAATACCAACTCCGCTGTACTGGCAGGAATTGGCAGTCCTATTCGTCCGAGATAGACACAAAGGGAAATAGATTTTAAGAGAGTTGATTTGCCAGACATATTGGGGCCTGTCAATAACACTACATTGTGTTTCAGATCGATTGAATTTTTGACCGGTTTTTTTAGCAGCGGATGATAGAATTCACTCAGTTTGATTCCGGATTGCACAAACTTTGGAATCGACAAATTATTATCTCTGGCAATTGTGGCTATTGACAAGTAGGCTTCAAACAAAAAGAAATCATTCCAGAAAGAATCAAATTCTTTATTGCCGATGCTTGTTGCCATTTTTTTAAAACCCTGAAAAGTCAACTTCCCCGACAAACTACCTAAACCTGCCCATTCCTCTTGTTTTACCAATCCACGAAATGTATTCAGCAGCGCTGTCATAGCAGTAATTCGTCCGGAAAACGAGACCGGAAAATCTACAATTTTAAGATGTTGAAAATAATTATTGTAGATACGATCCATTAAAAGCAGCAACTGTAAAAATTTAGACGAGATCTGGTTTACACGTTTTCGATCAAACCATAAGCCTATTTTGAATACAGTAGCATTTCGAAACCTGGCTGCCTGATCAGGTTGGAAATTCCGACAGAAATGATAACATTCAATAATATCAGACTTATAGGAATACAGGTTCTTAATAGTGGGTAACCTCACTATTAATCCACTAATAATCTGTTGCCGTTCTTCAGCCTCTTCCTTATCTGCAGGATACTCGTAAAACAGTGCCCTTAATGCTTCTCTGGAATATTGATTCAAAGACATATCAAAAAAAGGGATGATTTCTTTGTCTGGCTGTAAGTCGTCTAAGTTCACCTTCGAATGTTTGTTTTCAAATACTGTATGTGTCTCATTTCCTTCTTAACTGTATTTGAAGATACTCATTCAAATTGGCAATTTTCTGATTTTCAGCCAGCACTACGATCCGCCTCTCCTTCCCTTTCCCGGAACAAGTGCATCAATGCAGCGTCATCATATGGGAAGTGCGTCGTAATCAATACAGGTCTGAATCAATGCTGGGTAATGAGGGTTATAATGCCTTTCGGATTTTGGGTAATGAGGTTCCTAAAGTAGCTTTTTTATTCAATTTCCTGCAGGAAAGGCAATACCAGTGTAACTTCACTTTAATTCTGTATAATTGTATATAAAAA
>CAZGSG010000676.1:0-1768 GCA_964528095.1 uncultured Terrimonas sp. | reverse complement strand
CACTATCCCCGCCGCGCAAAAATTCTGGCGCGCGCGTTATTGAAATACTCCAACTATTACTTGTATATAGTGAGAACGGGTTGATATTTGATTTAAATCGTTTATTATGAGTTTGCATATTGTGTTGTGTTTGGAATAAATAAAAAACCCCGCGAATCAGGCGGGGCTTGTATTGTGGCGAATTACTCGTTCATTTAATTCTGCAATGCACATGCCCCGTCATGGTATAGCCGTCCTGACTAAACCAATTCGTTGCGATAATATTTTTAATTATTTGGCGCATGTGATTGTTTAATTTCAGTGCAAAGATGTTATTATTTTTTCGAATATTCCAAATATTGAGAGGAAAAAATTTTGCAGCGTTTGTCTGTAATGCATAGACGATGTTGAAGTCTGCGTAATAAGCAAAACAAAAAAGGGCCGCGTAGAAACGCAGCCCGTGTTTTAAATCCAATATCCTATGAAAAACCGGAATGTATATAACGAATGACGTGCCAAATCATGAAACGAAGTGCTAGCGCGGGTTTGGTGAAACTGCCGACAGCAAATTATTCCACCCATGGGAATAATTTTCCGAAATCCAGTATCTATATTTCTACCATCGGAAAAGAACGCAGCGACAGCGGGCAAAAAATCTTTGAAATTTGTTATGAACCTAGGACATCGTTGATTATTTTAGCGAGCTAAACCCTTATAACACATGAACCAAAACCTTTCCTATCTCTCATTTCTTCTTGCGCTCACCATGTTTTTTACTTCATGTAAAAAGGATGCAGATCCAGAAAGTTTTTTTTCTTTTGAAGGTAAAAAGTATACAGTTGTTCACGCAGTGAGTAGCGGCTACGAGGGCGTCAGGATCGCGACGTTTTCCACTTCGGAGGATATGCACCCTGACTTCGGTACAATCCATTATATGAGTATCAGGTTTAAACTTCCCTCATTGCAATCAGGCACGTATACCTTCAAACCTTCTGCCAGTCCTGATTTTGATCCTGCCACTAATTTTTTTGGGGCAAGCGCATCATTGAATTGTGAATTCTTCTATTCAGAGCTGCGCGAACAAAACGTTACGAGTTTAACTGATGTTACCAGTGGTACGGTCACTGTTAGCCGTGATGGACAGAATTATACTTTTGAATATGACCTGGACTTCAACGGCCGTCCGCTCACAGGAGCTTACGTAGGAATCATAAAATAGGTCAGTTAAATATTTCTGTCGTAAGCAAAATTCACCGTCTGTTTTAGCAGCTTATATCTATCGTTTAGAATTTTGTGCTTTGCAGCCACTCAAAAGAATCTCTATCTGCCTCCAATACATCTTCTCCTTCATTAACAACTCTGAACTTTAACCCGATGACGCCAGTTGCTCGTGGCGAAACACGATCAGCAGAATTATGCGTATGTATCACATAATTCCTCCTACCCGCTTTATCGGTAAATACATCACCGTGGCCGGGTCCGTTATGTCCCACTGTGTGCCGGCTAATAATCGGATTGCCGCTATATTTTTTCCATGGCCCTGTCGGTGAAGGGGAAGTGGCATATCCAACTGCGTAATCCTTATTACGGAAATCATTAGCGGAATAGATCAGGTAATAAGTGCCTTTATGTTTAATTACCGTGGGACCCTCCGCTACAGGCCACTCGGATCGCGCGGTGTTCTCCCACTGTTCGGTGCTTGAGATGCATTCTTTTTCAGTGCCAGGAATAACATCCGACAAGTCGGGCTTCATTTCGGCGACAAAGATCCGCGCACTCCATACAGCCT
>CAZGSG010000675.1:0-1769 GCA_964528095.1 uncultured Terrimonas sp. | reverse complement strand
AGAGCATCTGCCTTACAAGCAGAGGGTCGGCGGTTCGAACCCGTCAACTCCCACACTTCAGGAAGCCTCGCAAATTGCGGGGCTTTTTATTTTGATCTCGTGAATTAGTTCGACAATTTCTCTGTATACTCTACAAAAAAATGGTCACTAAAAAGTGAGCCTTTATTTACTTCTAAGTATTACGCGCAGTTGATTTAGAGCGTCCCGACCTCTTGCGCCAGGAGAAATTTAACTTAGTTTGTTAAGTGTATGTCTTTATATTACACATTCCGTTTTGCCCAACGACAATAATTACACCCTTCCAAACCAAATCCTTAAACGATGCCGAAGCTTACTCCCCGAAGGATAATATTAGCCTGTTTAATTATTTTGATATTGCTGATCGCCCGTCCGGTTGGACATATTACCTATCATTGGTTTAAGGATGTTCCGGCCGACAGTACCTTACAGAAAGGATACGCAAATGATGCGAGTCATTTAAACAAAACGACTATTGATTCCGTTGTGAAAGTTGCTGCTGACCCCGAAGCAGCCATCAAACAACTGGCAACCCTGGTGCAAACCGCGGCTACCACCGGCCAAAAGATATCGATTGCCGGAGCACAGCACTCCATGGGTGGGCATACCATTTATCCCAACGGTCTTTTGATAGATATGAAGAGTTTTAACTGGATGAAGTTAGACACTCTGCAAAATATCTTAACCGTTGGCTCTGGTGCTTTATGGTCGTCAATCATTCCCTATCTGGATGGTTATGGAAAATCAGTAGCAGTTATGCAGTCGAACAATTCATTCTCAGTTGGCGGTTCTATCAGTGTTAACTGCCATGGCTGGCAACCTAACTCTTCCCCCATTGCCTCCACAGTAGAATCCTTTCGTTTGCTGGATGCTAATGGAGTAATAGTCACCTGCAGCAGAAAGGATAACCAGGAATTGTTTTCGCTTGTATTAGGAGGCTATGGCCTGTTTGGTATAGTGCTGGATGTACAGTTGAGGGTTGTGGATAATAAGATGTACCGGCTTGAACAGTATATCATCAAAAGCGATGAGTACATTAAGAAGTACGATGAGCTGGTAAATCAGCAACCAAATATTGGCATGGTGTACGGGCGCATCAATATCAACCCTGATAATTTTATGGAAGAAGCTATGTTGTCTGTATTTACTATAGATAAACTGGCAGCCGTAGCTCCATTAAAAAAAGTAGGATTTACAAGGCTTCGTCGCAGCGTATTCAGGGGATCTGCTAATAGTAACTATGGCAAGAATCTTCGGTGGAAAATGGAGAAATTGGGTGCTCGTATCATGCCTGGTAAGTCTTTTTCCCGTAATCAATTGCTGAATGAAGGCGTAGAAACTTTTCAAAATACTGCTCCGGCCTATACCGACATTTTGCATGAATATTTTATTCCCAAAGACTCGGTAGTTCGTTTCATAAAAGTGCTTGGCAGGGTGCTGCCAGAATACAAAACGGACCTGCTGAATATTACGCTTCGAAACGTAAAAGAAGATAAGGATACCTATATGTGCTATGCACGGGAAGAGGTGTTTGGTTTTGTAATGTTATATAATCAGCCACGCACTACCGAAGGAGAACAGAAAATGGAAAAGCTTACCCGGGAGCTAATCAATGAAGCGATCCATCTGGGAGGTACCTATTATCTCCCATACCGGCTACATGCATCAAAGGAACAAATGCGTTCCGCCTATCCGATGACAGATAGTTTTTGGGGATTGAAGAAAAAGTATGACCCGCATGAACTTTTTCA
>CAZGSG010000674.1:0-1780 GCA_964528095.1 uncultured Terrimonas sp. | reverse complement strand
TAAGTTTTTGTTTTGCTAAATATCTTCCCAACCTTAAAGCCTTTTTTAGTGGAGAGCTCTTCAAGTGAAGTAGCTTCATACATCTCACATAAGCGCAATGCAATTTGGGCCGATGCTATCGCGTCACTTTCAGCATTGTGGTGATCCAGTTTTATCTTAAAGTGCTTTGAAACGTCATCTAGCCGAAAACCACCTAACGGAAGCAACTCCCTGGAAAGCGCATAGGTGCAATAGTAATCCAAATCAGGGAAGGCAAGCCTGGAGCTATTAAGGGAGAACCGTAAAACACTACAATCAAATGAGGCGTTATGGGCTACCAGGGTTTGTTTGTTGAAATACTTTTTTAATCCCTCCCATTGTTGCTTAAAAGTTTTCTGATCCTTTGTTTTTTCATCACTGATTCCATGAAGCATCGTATTGAACCAGTCATAATGATTGGGAGTTGGTTTAACATACAGATGCTGACTTTCTACTAGTTTACCATTTTCTACTATAGCAAGTCCGATTGAGCAAATACTGCTTCTAATGCTGTTGGCAGTTTCAAAATCAAAGGCTATAAAATTCATAGACAGTCAGTTTAATCTTTGGCGTTAGTAACCTTGCCCTGGACAATCAAGGTTGATGCAAGCGCTGCCAATATATCGATAGTATTTTGAAAAAATTGTCTAAAAGGCATTAAAAATGTAAAGCAACCACAAGCTACACCCGTAATTGCCTGATTGCTCCCGCTGTTAGACTTGATCCAATGTAAGGCAATAAATCGGACGCAGGCGTAAGAATTGAAATGGAGAAACGGTACACAGAAAGTACTGCTAAAATTGTACCTTATCGGCAGATGTATTAATAGGGCTTGTAAAATAAATTGTTCACATTGGCGGCGCAACTTCCATACTATAAGGAGATCAATGATTTTTTAGCAACACTTCCACATCCGGGAAGAACAACAAACCCTGCGTTTTATTGCAGGCGCATACGGCCATTAGAGGCGGGCATAACAGTGTACCGCCCCCCTTTCAGGAGAGCTTTTTATTTTTTTGCCCTGTTTGTGAATGCCGGCAATATCAAGATACAATACGACGATAAGATGGTCACGAATCCTGAGTCATATATGGTTTGCCACTCACCGGGACTTACCTACAGTTTCACGCATGACCATACACTGGAAGGATATGTGATCTATTTTAAGCCGGGGTGTTTTTCATTTTTTAAACCTGATTTCCATCTGAGTTTCCCAATGTTCAATACCCTGTATACGAATTTTTATAAGATGGATCGGGCAGCGGCGGAAAGACTGGCGCCAAATTTTGAGGATGTACTGGTAACGTATGAAAGAAACACGCAGGAGCTTCATATGGAAGCGTGTGCGAAGCTACTCGCCTTACTTTATCATATCAAGGAATTTGTAGGAAGCCGGTCTGCAGGCACACGTTTTGTTACGCCACAACAACTTTTGCTATCAAAGTATATTCAACTGGTGAACAACCACTATATCGATAAACGGAGTGTGAAAGAGTATGCCGATCTGTTAGCTGTTACGCCCAATCATCTTTCCCAAACGGTAAAAACAGCTACAGGTAAAAATGCCCTATCCTTTATTGCAGAGCGAATCATAGCAGAATCTAAATCGCTTATTTTATATACTGATTTTGATATAACAGAGATTGCACACCAGCTTGATTTTTCTGATCCGGCGAATTTTGGAAAATTTTTTAAAAAAGAAGCCGGGATGTCTCCTTTGGAATTCAGACGGCAGCGAGCTATCAAATAAACCTGCTTCCCC
>CAZGSG010000673.1:0-1792 GCA_964528095.1 uncultured Terrimonas sp. | reverse complement strand
GATGAAGGAGATAACAAATGACCTGGTACCACAAATGTTGTCCAATAAAGGACTTGTAGCCGCAATGGATTATTCAGTAGCGGAGTTTAATAATAAAGGAAAATTGAACATCCGTTTTAAGGCGCAGGATGTACCCTCTCTTCATGATAATATGTCTGTGAATCTCTATCGTATTTTGCAGGAGATCATTAATAATACGATGAGACACGCAGATGCAACAACGTTGGACATTGTTTTGACCGGATCTAAAAAAAACCTTGTTGTTGTAACGGTGGATAATGGGAAAGGGTTTAACTATCTACATGAATCAAGAGAACATAGCGGGCTTGGATTGAGAAACCTGCTAAGCAGGACAGAAATTTTAAAAGGGCAAATGTATACGGAAACGGCGCCCGGTGAGGGGACCGTTTACCGGTTTGAAATTCCGTTAATCTAATTTTTATATTACCATGTCTATTAATTATCCCATTCATTTGCTTGTGGCGGATGATCATGTAATGCTAAGGGAAGGCTTTCACACACTTTTAAAAAAGAACCGGGGAATAGAACTGGTTGGCGAAGCTGCTAATGGATTTCAGTTGGTGGAACTTGCAGGAAATGTAAATCCCGATGTTATCATAACAGATATTAAAATGCCGGGTATGGATGGCATAGAAGCGACCAGGATCCTGACCGAAAAATACCCGAACATACGCATCCTGGCGTTTACCATGTTCGAAGAGGAGAACCTGATAATTGATATGCTGGTAGCGGGAGCAAAAGGGTATCTTCTGAAAAGCTCCGGTACAGAAGAGATACTGGAAGCAATCACGGCGGTGATGCAGGATAAAAACTATTATTGCCAGGAGACAACCTCCAGGCTGGCTCATATGATAGCCGTCAATACGATTGATAAGAATACCAAATTACCCAAACCTGTTTTTACTCCAAAAGAGCTGACGGTTGTCCGGATGATCTGTCAGCAACTCACCAATAAAGAGATTGCGGCTGAATTGAGTATCAGTGTCCGGACAGTTGAAGGACACCGGGATAAAATATTTGAGAAGATGAAAGTGACTAATATGGCGGGAATTGTGGTTTATGCGATAAAAACAGGTATTTATAAGATCTGATCCCCGTGTAAACACGGGTATCGTTTTATGGATATGTTTGGTAGTATTGTTTAGGAGATTTCTAAATAGCATTAACCTTTAGGCCCTATCCACTTTTCAGGCGGAACGCTGTTCCGCTTTTTTTATGGAACTGGGTTACCGGATAATTTTTACTACCGAGGATGAATGCCTGCTGAATCCTGGTTTCGCATTGCTTGGTTTGTTGACTGTTAATCTCCCATGTTAAATCTTGACAGGGCATATTGATCACCGCGATTGAATAAGGCTGCTGCTTAGGTACAATACAGCAAACTTTCACAAGCCATTCTTCTCCTTATGGATCTATAAGAATATTTTTAAAGCACTGGGATTAATGAAAAGCCCAATTAACGATGTCGTTCATTGGTTATACTTTCTTCCGTATTTTTTATATTAAAAAAAGCGTTTCATTTAGACCTTTTCTTTTATCAATTAGTCTTATTGAAATCGCTGTTACTAATCATTGAATGAGCTGGTTTGAACCTGCTCTTCTTCATTGATCATTTCACAAAAAAAACTGAACGGGGTTGCCTGCTTTTACCGGCAGGACTTATTGTTATGTCAATAACCGTACAAGTTTATTTTTATGAATGAAGATCTCAGTAAAGTAATTGCCAGGTGGTTAAAAAGTTCAGGGATAGACCTGTCATATTCCTACCTGG
>CAZGSG010000672.1:0-1795 GCA_964528095.1 uncultured Terrimonas sp. | reverse complement strand
CCGTAGGTTACAAGGCGCTCTTGATAAAAGCAACTATTCCATCGACGCTCCCTGCTGATAGCCTGAAACAACTAGCTATTCGTACCGAAAATATGAATGGAGAGTTTGAGCCTGCGATAGTCAACGTGTCCATTTCAAAATTAAAAGAAGAAAAAAGGCTGATCCGTAACCGTTTTTGGGAAAGACCCGATCAATTCATTCTTTCCAAAACCGAATACGTTCAGTATTTCCCTTATGATGAATATGATAATGAAACAGACCGCGAAAGCTGGGCAAAAGAAAAAGAGGTTTTTGTAAAAAAGGATTCTGCAAGATCAACCTCTTCATTCAGTATTGAAGGTAAAAAATTTGAACCCGGGTTTTACGTGATAGAGATCAGCACCCGCGATAAAAATGGCGCGGAAGTAAAAGACCTGAAATATGTTGAGCTGTATGATGAAAAAACCAACCAGCTTGGTTCCCCACAGTATTTATGGTCTGCTGATGCGAAGGCCATTGAGCCAGGTGAAACAGCAACTGTAAAACTCGGAACATCGGCAGAAAAAGCCTTTGTCATACAGCAGCTAACGAAAAGTATTACAGGAAATAAAACGGATATGCCGGTTTATTCATTTTTTGAATTAAATAAAGAAAAGAAAAACATTTCTTTTACAGCCACAGAAGCTGACCGTGGTGGATATGGTGTAAGCTGGCTATTCGTTAAACATAACCGGGTGCATCAATATAATGAAACCATCAATGTGCCCTGGAGTAATAAGGAGTTGAATATCGAATATGCTACCTACCGCGACAAGACATTGCCGGGCAGCGAGGAAAAATGGAAACTAAGAATAACCGGCTATAAAAAAGAAAAACTGGCTGCTGAAATGCTGGGTAGCATGTATGACGCATCACTGGACCAGTTCTATCCACACAACTGGAGCACTCCTTATATCTGGCCTTCTTTTTACAAAAGAACCAACTGGAATGAAAATCAGAATTTCCTGAAAGTAGCATTTATTGATACGCATAGCCCGGATATTGACTATAAATACCTGGCGAAGGAATATGATGGGCTGCTTACAGCAGATTACTCAATAGGCAGGCCGGTAAGATATATGATGAAATCAATGGCGGACGGCGTAAAAGTAGAGGCTGAAGCCAGGCAGGACGCCATGGCAGCATCGCCAATAGCGGGTGGCAACCTGAATGAAGTGGTAACGGTGGGCTATGGTTCCATGAAACGTATGGCAACAAGCGCCGATACCATCGCTTATGCATTCTCCACTACACCTAAGGGTCAAAGCAAGGGTAATGATGCCGGCGATATACAGGTCCGCAAAAACTTCAATGAAACCGCTTTCTTTTTTCCTGACCTGAGAACTGACAGTAGCGGTGCGATTGAATTTTCATTCACCCTGCCCGAAGCGCTCACCAAATGGAAGTTCCAGGCATTGGCACATACCAAAGGTCTTGCGTTTGGCTATAGCAGTAAAGAGATCGTCACGCAGAAACAATTGATGGTGCAACCCAATGCGCCCCGCTTTTTAAGAGAAGGTGATAAAATGGAGTTCAGCGCCAAGATCGTCAACCTCACAGAAAAAGAATTCACCGGCACCGCAGAGTTCCAGTTATTCGACGCTGCTACCAATGAGCGGGTAGATGGAAGATTTCAAAGTTCCGTGCCCAATCAGTATTTTACCGTAGCGGCGGGACAAAGTGAAGCTGTAAAGTTCCCCATCGAAGTCCCTTACCAGTTCGGCAACAGATTTAACTTGGGGGAACTGTACACAAACAAAATACAACCCAGAGAGAG
>CAZGSG010000671.1:0-1798 GCA_964528095.1 uncultured Terrimonas sp. | reverse complement strand
GAGTTTTATGTGTATTCGCACTTATTCAAAAGCAGGAGAAAGATGAATACAATGATAATTCTTGCCATGGCAGCTATTCCAGAAGCAAAAAGTAAATTCGGTGATGAGATCAATGAAGTTGTAAAAATTGAAACAGCGCCAAAAAATAAACGATAATCTATAATTTGAGTGTAAGACATGAATAATAAATATGATTATTATGAGACTTATAAAAATTTGCTTAATCCTCCTTTGTACTTTGACGTCTGTTGAAACTTTTGCCCAGGCAGATCCTGTTCAATGGATCATTACTTCTAAAAAGATTGGTGATGCAAAGTATGAGGTTCATGTTACTGCTATTTTAGCACCATCCTGGTATATTTATTCGCAATCATCATCAGCTGAAGGCCCATCTCCTGCTAAAATGAAATTAAATGGTAGTACCGCGGCGGTTCATGATACTACCATGAGAGAAGAAGGAAAGCTGGAACAGAAGATAGAAAATAATACAGCAATCAGGAGATTTTCAGACAAAGCTGATTTTATTAAGGTCGTTACGCTGAGAAATAATGCCAAAACTGTTATCAATGGAGAACTCGAATATGTTTTAGGGAATGATAAAGAAACATTACCTGCGAGAATCCTTCCATTTGTAGTGCTTGTAGGAGGGAAATAGACAGTCTCCCATACAATAATTTGATAAACCCGCGCACTGCCGCGGGTTTATTAATTAATTCAGGCGAAGCTCCGTTTCATCAGCATCACTAACTCGTCACCGATCTGTTTTCCGATTTTGATGGCGGTACCCATTGCCTGCTGGTTGCTCCAGGATGCACCTGCTGCCGCCGCCATGGATAATGACCCCGGTAACACCCTGCATAGTTCCAATGCGATTCTTCCAATAACGTCTCCATTTTCATCATACACAAACAAACGCGCAGTATTGCCGGTTGTGGTAAGATCAATACAGGCAACCGTGAACCGGCCCAATAAGTTTTCACCTGCATGGATATAGCCTGCTAGTCTTCCTGATAAAGCCGTACTGGTGATCTCTCCGGTGTTGATCACCTGATCGATTTTGCAAAACCATTGCGGCGTAGGCTGGGCAGGAAGAGTGAGATTAATAGACGAAGACCTTGAAGCACCCCAGCCAATATATTGCAGTGAAATGGTCAATGGTGTATGTGCAGGAATGGAATGTTCACCTTCCAGTATCAGATCATGCAGGGTAATGGCCAGCTGATTACCAGTTGTGGGCGGAGCAGCCGGTGCGCGCCAACCAGTGCTTGACTCGCGGCGCAGTACCATACCAAAAGATTTCACGAGGTGGAATTCCAATGCAGAAGCATGAGGGCACCATTCTCCGTTCTGTTTGTAATAATCCGGTCCGGGAATGGAAATGCGTTCGGGTTTTTCTTCTGATTGTTCCAGCATTGCGGCGCGCAGCGATGCAGGGTTGAGTTGCGCAATCAGTGCAGGTAATTCCCGGGCAGGATCGCTGAGCAACTGCCTGCAAACCGGTAATGATATGTGCATAGCCGTTAGTATGCCCGCTGTGGTTGGCAAATGATAAGTGGGGTCAACTGTTTCTGCATCTGCTGCATAGAATTTATCAGGGCCTCCTACAAAATAATTTACTTGTCCTCTTTCCCAATTTTCCAGTATCAGATCATATACCTTTTCCGGAGATGCACTGCCGGCAGTTTGGGGATAGATGTTCTGAACAATATGGTTGATTTCCTGCTTCCCGTCCCATGCGCGCAATTCCACACCTGATCGTAACAGTCCAACACCTTTTTCGAACATGGTTGGCAGATTA
>CAZGSG010000670.1:0-1803 GCA_964528095.1 uncultured Terrimonas sp. | reverse complement strand
ATTCCCCTGCTTTTGCGAGCGTAGGAACATGATCTATTTCCATATGCTGCCCATCCAGCAACAGATTCAATAAAAGGCAAAGATCGCCTTCGTCTTCTATGATCAATACTTTGCGGGCAATGTCTTTAGTGGGCTTTGGTTTCATACGTGTTTCTTTGATTATTGGATACGCCTGATTAAAATTTTATGCCAGGCCGCCACTCACCTGTCTCTTTTTGAACCGGGGAATTCATTATATTTAATACCTCATGCCATACCGGTAATCAAAAAAACAGCCAACCCATTCAGCTGCGAAAATGAACATTACGTTTCTCCAGATACACCCCGCATTACAAGAATTTGTTGATGTTATATTGCATGTCAACAGAACGCCTGGTGAAACTATGGAATACTTCCAAACGACCTTACCGAATCATGAATGTTACCTTAGCTTCGAATATGAGACAGATTTCTTAGTGAAGAAAGGGAAATCGCAGGGCTTTGTTCAGGCACATTCCACCACCATCATCCCTCCACAGTTAGACAAGACTGAATTGAAGGGGAGCACCGTGAAAGCGATCATGGTAAAGTTCAAAAGCTGCGGCTTTTACAGGTTGTTTAAAATCCCCATGCCGCTCTTTAAGAATGAATGTTATGATGCAAGAGATGTATTCAACAAAGATTTTGCAGACCTCTTCGAGCGGATACAGAACGAAGAGACCTTAGCAGAGAAAACCAGGCAGGTGGAATTGTACTTATTGGCTAAGGCAAGGAATGCGACCCCTTTTATGCCGATAGATTACGCCTCTGAAAAGTTATTGTTCAGCTATGGAAATATTCCGATCCACGACATTGCCGCTATCGCCTGCATGAGCATCCGGCAACTGCAGCGGAAATTCTCAGATTACTACGGTATGTCACCCAAGCACTATTCAAAGCTGATCAGGTTTACGACTGCCTGCCGGATGAGAAATTCTTTTCCCCAATTCACCTGGGGAGACATCTCTATCCGCTGCGGCTATTATGATCACATGCACCTCATCCGCGATTTCAGGTCCATTGCAGAATTCAATCCGGGTGAACTGGATATGAATTTCAGCAATGCCAATATTATGCTCTTCCCCAATAAATTGCACCTCAGGTAGTTTTTCTGTTCCTTAAACTTGTCGCCTTTGTACTATTTCCCAGGATGGAAATGCACCTAATTTTGGTGTAATCAATCCCCTGTTTCAAAAATTCATACACTATATGAGAATTGCATTCATCGTTTCCCTGATACTGGTCAGCATGATCGCTACTGCCCAGTTAAAAAAAGAGGCAAAAATCATAACGAAACCTAAAGTTTCAGACAGAGTTGTAACGAAGCCAAAGGAAGAAAAGAAAGTTGACGCTCCCGGTAAAAAGTTGGAAACAACTAAAGATTTCAAAAAAGAAGTGGGTACAGGTACAGCTTTGAACAGGGCATTGCGCGCCGAACCGATCATTGCAACAATAGGCGGCACTAAGATCACAACGTATATAGAGCCCATCGACAAGGTTAGTGCCACTGTGAGAGCAAGCAATACGCCCAAACCCAAAAACAAAGGAACCACAGAAGACAATGGCCTGATCTGTACTTCCTATAGTGTTTCTTTAAGTCCCGAGTCAGAAAGCTTCGATGCGCCACTGGCGGATAAAATGTCTCACACCTATCCGGGTGCTGCATACAATTACAATGATTATATAAAGAACAATACCCAGCCACCTCATAATAAATCCAAACGCAACCCGATCATACTCCAGGTATCATCGAGCAGCGGCAATGGGAAACAAATATTGGTGGAA
>CAZGSG010000669.1:0-1818 GCA_964528095.1 uncultured Terrimonas sp. | reverse complement strand
CACTCAATTCATCAAACGGGTAATTGAATTATAGATATCGGCTTTGGTAAATGGTTTTTCTATAAAATCGTCCGCACCATTCTCGATGGCCACATCTTTTGCAGCTGACCCCAAACCGGATATCATAATAACTTTTGTTGCAGGATATTTCTCTTTGATAGCGCCAATATAATCGATACCAAAACCATCAGGAAGGCGGTTATCCAACAATACAATGGAAGGCTGTTCTTGTAGAAGATATTCCCCGGCTTTTGCGAGCGTAGGCACATGGTCTATTTCCATATTATTTCCATCGAGCAACAGATTCAATAACAGACAGAGATCGCCTTCATCTTCAACGATCAATACTTTTCGGGTATTCGCTTTAGTGGAATTTGGTGTCATACGTGATGATTTGGTTATTGTATGCACCAATTAAAATTTTATGCCAGAACGGGCTCTACCTATTTCTTTTTGCTTATATATGTTGTCATCTTCTTAAGCTTATCGCCTTCCAGATCATAAATATCACAGTAGTACTGCTCAGTGGTCTCCCCATTGACTTTCATTGTTACGATACCATCGCATACGCCCGTATTGCCTTCCACTACCAGGTGATCTTTGGTGGCGCTCAACATTTCCATACCGCCGGCGTCTGAGAACATCTTCCTCAATTCGTTTTTGCCATTGATCGTCATTTCCCCCGGGGTATCCCACACGAAATCTTCGGTAACAATATTGATCAACCCTTCTGTATCGTTGTTGTCGAACAGGGCGATGATCTGCTGAATGATTTTTTTCGGTTCCATATACAAAGTTTTTAGATGGATGAAAGCAAAAAAACAATGCCAGGAACGAAAGCCCGGAACGCACTGTCGCAATAGGCATAGAGTGGGTTTAGAATGACTAAATCAGAGAATTCATTATATTTAATATCCCAGGCCAGGCCGGGTATCAAAAAAGCCGTCAAGCAATTCAACCGAAAATGAACATTACGTTTCACCAGGTACATCCCGCATTACAGGAATTTGTAGATGTTATTATGTGTTTAAACAGAACACCTGATGAAACTATCGAATTTTTCCAGACTACTTTACCGAATCACGAATGCTACTTAAGCTTCGAATATGAGACAGATTTTTTAGTGAAGAAAGGGAAAGCAAACGACTTTGTTCAGGCGCATTCCACTACCATCATTCCTCCACAGTTAGACAAGACTGAATTGAAAGGAAAAAGCGTGAAGGCGATCATGGTAAAGTTCAAAAGCGCCGGTTTTTTCAGGCTATTTAAGATCCCCATGCCGCTCTTTAAAAATGATTGTTATAATGCAAGAGATGTAATGAATAAAGATTTTGCAGACCTCTTCGAGAGAATATTGAATGAAGAAACAGTAGCTGAGAAAATCAGGCAGGTAGAAATGTTCTTATTGGCAAAAGCAAGGAATGCCACCCCTTTTATGCCGATAGATTATGCCTTTGAAAAGTTATTATTCAGTAATGGGAATATGCCGATCCATGATATTGCCTCTATCGCCTGCATGAGTATGCGGCAACTGCAAAGGAAATTTTCAGATCACTTCGGCATGTCTCCCAAACATTATTCTAAGCTGATCAGATTCACTACTGCCTGCCGGATGAGGAGTTCTTTCCCCCAATTCACCTGGGGAGATATTTCTATCCGCTGCGGCTATTATGATCACATGCACCTTATCCGTGATTTCAGATCTTTTGCAGCATTCAATCCGGGTGAACTGGATGAGAACTTCAGCAATGCCAATATCATGCTCTTCCCCAATAATTCAGCACTCCGATAGCTTTTTCAGTTCCAAAATTTGTCGCC
>CAZGSG010000668.1:0-1823 GCA_964528095.1 uncultured Terrimonas sp. | reverse complement strand
TGCTATAATACTAATAACAACTTGTGATTTGCCAGTCCCTGGTGTCCCGGTAACAACAGAGCGAGTATTTTGAAAAGCGCTATGTACTGACTCCCTCTGCTCATCATTGAAATGAACGATTCAATCAAGTTGCGTTTTTTCAATTTTTTGATCTAAAGATGGCTCACGCCTCTCGAGAAGGGCTTCGATAATTGGCATGTTAGATGAGCTGGTTGCCAACATCTTCTCTATCTCTCCCAGCTCCTCTTCCAAGCCATATGTATAGCTAGATCCTTGAGATGCAAAAAGCATTCCTACTGCGTAAAACCCTGATTCGCATTTTTCAATATTTACTATATTTGAAGACAACGTATCTAATTTTGGATCAACAAACACATCTATACCTAACTCTTCTTTGAGCCCCCCGATAACGTGATTTAAATTAACTTCAAAGGTATTATTGTCATTCCACCCTTCCAGCATCTTTTGAACTAAATATCGTTTTTGTTCGGGTCTAGACGCCACGTTTCGCTTATTAAATACTCTCGCATTTATTTGGGGTGAAAAAACTCCAGATCTCTTGATATTAATATTATCGGCATTGCGTTCAATGGTTACTGGAAAAATCAAAACTGGCAACAATGAAGCTGATTTTTCACCAGAATCCTTTCGCACGAATTGATTCACATAAATTGGATAGGCATAATAATAATTTGCCTGTCGACCCTTCCATCGTAAGTTCTTACCGAAGCTTCTGTGGGAATCATCACTCTCTAACGTGTATTTTTCTTTCCCAGACGCTAACCATTCTTTGTCTTGGGGACATTGAACAAAGTCCTTATTTTCTTCTGACGCATATAATTCAATTTCATTCAAGCTTTCGATCTGAACGCATTCTCTATAATATTTGATCAAGCTTAGAAATTTGTTCTTTGTTTCCTCTTTTAATACTGTTTTGGTGTTTTTTGTTCCTTGGAGAGAGCTAGTTTTTGATAATTTTGGTTTTTCCTGAATTGATTTTGCCACACCATTTGAAGTATTGTGATCGTATGGCCTTGTCCCCCTGCATCGAGGAAACCGCGTACAGCCATAGAACTGCCCGCCAGCATTTTTTCCTTTATATGCTTTCTTAAGTTGCATAAGAGAGTTGCAGTTTGGGCACAAAATTTTATCGATTTTCATAGATTTTTCTGGTAAAAATGAAAGTAACAACTATTTATTTCGGGATAATGGTCGCTGTCCCTATTTTGTTTAAAATTTATTTTTCATAAATTCGTTCTATCATCAGAGGGCATTTTAAAACTAAGCGTGCCCATTCCTTGGATGTCTCCATTAAATTAGTGTTTAGGTTTTTGTCGTTGTTCTTCAAATTGCCCAAGGAGTCGCTTGCCAATTATGGGTTCCAAGATATCTTGTGGGGATTTCCAAAATTGATCCTTATTGCGTATACTGGCGTTAGACAGAGCCAGATAATGCCCACGATCGAGTTTAATTGGCATTTCAAGAAGCCCCAATAATTCTTCAGGTAATCCAAGTTCAAGCCTTATGAGAAGACGATCTATTTCAGCGCCTATGCTTTGATTTCCAAGAAGAATAAGAGAAGCAATTTCACTTGCTGATTTCAAATGAAATCTTGTCATGTTCGCTATATTTATAAGATGTCCGTATGTAAGTCTGTAAAATGAATTGTCAACTAGAGTATATTTGCTTTCCAAATCCTGCACAGGAATGCCTGACATCCAATCATAAAGAAGTAAAGCTTTCTTGCCTCTAGCATAATAATCATAAATGTCTTTGGGAACGTGCCTTTGTAAAAGGAGAATAATTTCACGGCCAAATAATTT
>CAZGSG010000667.1:0-1826 GCA_964528095.1 uncultured Terrimonas sp. | reverse complement strand
TCTGTAAGTAACAACTAGGAGGGATAAGGATGATAAAAACCGGAATGAGTCTTCTACAGGACTCAGTTGCAGCAGCAGCCGAAGTTAGTAAAACAATCTTTCAACCAGATGCTAAATTTATCAATTTCTATGTTTCAAGCAACCATGATCTGCCAAGCCGGCCTTGCTCTAGGTACTATTTTGGATAATATCGACGGGGTATCTCATGAAGTTATGGCCATTGCTGATGAATCCAAAATGATTCTTCCTTTAAGCCAAGAAATTGCTCATGCGATCGAGACTGTTTCTAATGTATCGCGTGAACATACAGAGTCGACAGAAGAAATGGCTGCCAATAGTTTTTATGTTTCTGAGGTGGTTACCGGTCTTATTAAACCTCAAGAAACGGATAGTGAAATAAGTTCAGCAAAAATAATTAAGCAAGTGTCTGACATAGTGCAATCAGTGAATTGCGATTTAGCAGCCGTTGGGATAATTTTAAAATAATGCGGTGAGCCGCATTACAAGTGGTTTTTGCATATAAAATGACATCCAGCAGGGGGTATGCCTTGCCGGATGTCATTTTTCTGTTCGCTTATGCTCGTTTAAGCCTATAGAGTCTTTAATTCTCTTATAAACTTTTTTACCAGAAAAGGATCAAATTGTGTTCCGGCGTATGTTTCTATTTCTGCTAGGGCTGCTGATTGAGAAATAGCATTCCGGTAAGGGCGATCATTAGTCATTGCATCATATGCATCAGCGATAGCCAGGACGCGGCATTCCAGAGGTATATTATTCCCATGTAGTCCCAAGGGATAACCTTGGCCATTCCACCATTCGTGATGGTGCAGGATCCATTCTGAGACGGGTGCTAAATCCTGTGCCGACACAGCAATACGATAACCTATTTCACAGTGTTTCTGCATTATGATTTGTTCATCCGGAGTAAAAGGGCCAGGCTTAAAGAGAATTTTATCAGGAACACCCACTTTTCCAATATCATGAAAATGAGCGAATAGGCGTAAGTTGTTAAGTAAATGCGTAGGGTAATTAATTTTGTTTGCCAGGTTCAGTATTACATACTCTAAACGTTCTGCATGTCCTTCTGTTATATAGTCCCTGGCATCCAACATTTTCGCAAGGGTATTGACAATGGAACTGCGTGCACTTTGTTTACGGTACAGCTTTTCCCGGTACATGTTGTTATCCGCTTCTTTGAACATTTCGCCCATGGTAGTGCATGTTTCACTGGAAGAGAAGCCCACAGAAAGACTCAGAAGAAGCTCTGGATTTTTTTTATTAGAATTAGTAATACGATTATGGATACGACCGCATAATTTTTCGGCATCTTTTTTACTGCAATTTGGTAGCAGTATGGCAAATTCATCTCCGCCGATTCTGGCAAAAATATCAGGTTTTCGGAGCGCATTGCAGATTACCTGTGTTGCTGATTTGAGCAGGATGTCCCCTTTGTCATGGCCGAGGGTATCGTTAATTAACTTAAGTCCATCGATATCGCAGACGACTATGGACAGGGGATTACAGTTTTCTTGCTGGAGTCTGTGTATTTCCTGCTCGAAGTAAGCCCGGTTATAAAGACCTGTAAGATTATCATGCATACTGAGGTACTTCATCTTTTCTTCAGTCTGTTTACGGTCAGTAATATCTACTATAGTTCCTCTCATTCCGACCGGCAGGCAGTTCCGGAAAAGGGGGACAGAATGGACTATAACAGGTACTGTACTGCCATCTTTCCGCAGTATGGTGTATTCGTTAACACCCAGATATTCACCTTTAAATAATTTGCTAACGTTTTTTCTGGCTCCCGGCTGTTCTTCCGGGTGCAA
>CAZGSG010000666.1:0-1828 GCA_964528095.1 uncultured Terrimonas sp. | reverse complement strand
ACGAAGACTATCTGCGGGCCATGTCATACGGCATGCCGCCCTGCGGTGGTTTTGGTATGGGCATTGACCGTCTGACCATGTTATTGACGGACAAGCGTACCATCCGTGAAGTAATTTTGTTTCCGCATCTGCGGGCGCGCGACGAAGAATAAATATAAGATAGCAAATACGAAGAAAACTCTCCAAAAATGGAGAGTTTTTCTTAAATGCCTAGCAATATTGCTGTGGAGAGGTATTTTTCCTGGATTGAACTGGTTAAAGGAAGAATCTCATAATTATTACAGTTCATTCTTGTGCATTATTTTGTTTATCGGTTTTAGATTAATTTCCAGTAAATTTATCCCCTGGCGTTTGATTGAAGTATTGCGCCAGGTATTTTTTTGTGTTAGACTTTTTTACAGTGTTAATGTTTGCGGTCAATAAATTAATAGTGGTTTTATTTACCGCTTCGCTTTTCTTTCCATGATACTTATGGAATTCCTTTAAGGGCTTATGAAATTTATCTGGGGATGTATGTTTCTGTTGCTTGCTTCCTGTGTGCCTTACACTGCTACAGGAACACCTACCAGTGAGCCTACCCTTACACTTATTCCTTCAAAGGTTGCCATAACAAAACAATCGCCAACCAGTACGAATATTTCGAATCCAACACAAGCATCCATACCAGCGCAAACTGAGGTAGTTGAAGATAATGTCATTATTTTCAATTTTGAACAAGTGAAACCATTACCGGGGGAAAGTAATATGGTTCATGGAAAAGTCTTCCTGGATTCGGCGGAAATCAAAGAATCCCGATCTGAATCCAAAACTGTCATCCTTTTCGTTAGAGGTTCTCTTCCCACGCCCTGTTCCCTGTTGCGCGCAAAAATCGAACCACCTGATTCAGCAAATAAAATAGTAATTGATATTTATTCTCTGCAAAACCCTGATGTAATGTGTATTCAAAGTTTAGCCCCCTTTGAAGTTGAGCTGCCCATCGAGAATTTGAAGGATGGCAGTTATTCGGTGGAGATAAACAAATTACACAAGGTCCTGTTAGATTGGCCACAGACAAACTAACCAGGGCACTTCTTAACGATCTACAGGTAAACGCATGATAAAAAACCTGTTTTCAAACATCAAACTTATTTGGGGAGAGTTTAAATGAAATTCTTTAGCAAACTGTCATCGATTGTAATTATTTTTAGTTTAACTCTCAGTCTTTTCGCATCACCGGTCGTCATGAGTGGTGCTGTTGTAAAAGCGCAAGATTTGGAACCTACGCCTACCTTGATTCCTTCCGAACCGGAAGCTCCTCCCGAGGAACCCACCGCAGTCCCCGAAGAACCGACAGCGATCCCAGAAGAACCTACGGCAATTCCTGAAGAACCTACAGCGGTGCCTGAAGAACCAACTCTGGTACCCGAAGAACCAACCCAACCGCCAGCTGAACCTACAACCACACCGTTTGAACCTACAGCAGAACCAACTTTTGAACCTACCTATACCCCCACAATTACAGAAACGATAACAGCAACACCAACGGCAACCGAATTGCCGGAGATTGTTCCATTATTTGTTCCTGAAAGTGGTCAAATCATCCCTGATCAATATATTGTTGTTTATAAACCCGGGGCGCAACAGGCAGAAATGGTTGAAACCGGCGCCTCTGAAATGAGCGCCATGGGCGCGAATGTAGAACATGTTTATACATCGGCCCTGAAAGGGTTTTCTTCCAATTTATCCCCAGAGGCATTAAAGAAACTTCGCCAGGATCCAAATATTGAGTACATCGAAATGGATCAAATGGCTTCGATAAACGATGATATCGGCATAACAACCATCCAAA
>CAZGSG010000665.1:0-1836 GCA_964528095.1 uncultured Terrimonas sp. | reverse complement strand
TTCAGTAGCCGCAGGGACGTGTTCAATTAAGAGGTTACTTGTTGATATTCCAGTATAAGGGCTGTAATAAGGTCCCTCATCACTACCGCTAATTGGGATCCGGTCTGTATTCTCATTCCAGAAATAATTGACCGAATACAAAGGGTAATAATTCAGGTTTGCCGAGGTTTCGAACTTATCGTTCATCAACAGGATCGCCTGTGTAATGGTGGTACGCTGGTTTCCATATTCATCACGAATTAAGGCTTCGTAATCGGCCAGTGTAGTTGGGATTTTTTGCCCTTTCGGTACTATGTCCAGGAATTTCTTGCAGCTGCTAAAACTAACTAATAGTATCAGTGCTGCGATTTTCAGTGTATTTGATAATATCTTTTTCATCCGTATATAATTTGTTTTTCAATTGTGATGAAGCTATCAGATTTATTCATCCCACTGTGTGGTTTGAAAAATCA
This sequence comes from uncultured Terrimonas sp., assembly GCA_964528095.1. Lineage (GTDB taxonomy): Bacteria > Bacteroidota > Bacteroidia > Chitinophagales > Chitinophagaceae > CAZGSG01. The sequence goes on along the minus strand of CAZGSG010000665.1, from coordinate 1,384 downwards.
TGATGGTTTCATCTCTTCTTGCTTTAAAAATTAAGATAAACACCCCTGCCCTAAGTTGCCGGGCGGTATCCATTAAATAAATACTTGGCTTCTTTGCTTTTCGCTATCGTGAATGCGTTCTCTACATTGAACTGAAACCTTAGGTTTTCAAGATTCGCTTTTCTGAGGATGTTTTTTGGTAAGCGATAGGCGAGGGAGACGTTTCTAAGGCGGATGTTTGCAGCATCGATTACATTGATGTCTGATTTCTGGTAGATCTCTGCACTCTGGCTGTTGTAGGCAGGATCTTCTGCAAACACCAATCTTGGAATATTGGTTCTGTTCTCATCACCAGGAGTTTTCCAACGGTCATTAATCTCTTTATTGACCGCAGTGATTTGAGTCACATAACCTCCAAGAGCACCATTGTAAGCACTTCCCAATACCGGCAGGAAGGTGTTTCTCATCTTATGTCCGCCTTCAAAGGTTAGCAAAAATGAAAGAGAGAAATTTTTATACTCGAACAGGTTGTTAAAGGCACCACTATACGTAGGAACGGTTGAGCCGCTGTATACAATAGAACCTAAGGTAGCTGGTGAATTCAAAACTTTTTCCCCTTTCTCATTGTACACTTGTGGCAAACCATCTGCACTTAATCCTGCCCAACGGTAGCTGTAAATGGCATTGTAAGGATTTCCGATTCTTGGATAGGCTTGTGGGTAATCCAGCTGTAAATAATAGACCGGTGCCTCGACATTTACATAGGTCACTTTGTTTTTGTTACGGGCATACAAAATGTTCGTATTCCAGGTGAAATCTTTGCTCCGGATCACATCAGCAGAGATGGACAACTCAATTCCCTTATTGGTCATTTCGCCGTTATTAATGGAATAGGTATTGAAACCAAATCCTTCTGTAGGTACACCCATGGTGCTTGCTAAGAGGTCTCTACCTTGTTTGTGATAGTAATCCAGGGATCCGCTGATGCGGTTCTTAAAAATGGCAAAATCTGCACCGATGTTGTTGGTTGTTGTTTTCTCCCAGGATAAGAGGGGATTTGGGCGGTTACCTATGGTTCCTTGTAAACCACCTACATTATTATTGCTGTTGTAATAGGCGGTCATGTAAGGCGCTGCATCTTTAGCAATGTTTCCACCGATACCATGAGAAACCCTTAATTTCAAAAGATCTACCCATTCGGCATTAAAGAAGGATTCTTTGTAAATGTTCCATCCTGCACCGACAGACCAAAGTGGTTTATTCTGGTATTTAGAATTGGTGCCCCATAAGTTGGAACGGTCCCAGCGCAAACTTCCTGTAACCAGGTATTTGCTGTCGTAGGCATAACCAGCGTTTGCATAAACAGATACAAACCTGTTGACATTTTCACGCTGACTGGCAATAT
>CAZGSG010000664.1:0-1840 GCA_964528095.1 uncultured Terrimonas sp. | reverse complement strand
TACCTAATGCGCGGATCCCTTTTTCTTCAAACCAGGTATCACGTGCAAGCGCCCTGATCAGGTATACATCAATACCTGTCATAGCAAATGCACGTTCGAACGCCTCAAAATTATCTTTAAGATTTTCCTGGCGTAGCTGTTTGAAATTGATCCTGTAAGTATTGCTCATAGATAGTTTGTGCAATTTCAATATTACGCCGTTCACCTGTATTGACGAGATCCGCGTAGGCCAGTAAAGGAGGAACAGTCATTTTTTTTACGGGTTGTTCTGGCCAGAAACGCCGGTATACAGCGATTGCGCCACTGGCCCTGGGCACAATGCGTAATTGTTGTATTAATTCCATTGTGGATTGCTGGGTATACAGGGTAAGCTCTTTTGGCTTCAGGTTGCCGGTAAGCAATTCCCCCGCGGGCTCTCCTCCCCAGCAGGTAAGACCATCTTTGAATTTTATTTTTTTCCAGTTATCAAAGTCTTTTTCGTGCAAAAAATCAAAGCGCTGTATGAATTGTCCTGGCTTAAGCCGGGTATCATACTCTGTTATCCACCGCTTTAAAAGATCGGTCTTATTATGCCATATCCATTCTTCTTTTTTAAGAGGCAGGAGATACTGCATTGCTTTTAGTCCGGTCATTGTTTTATGTGCCGTGTCAAGACTTACTTTTGCAGCCGCTGCAATTTCGCGCACCGTCCCCTTTAGCAAGGCTTCGTTTAGCAGAAGCTGGAAGATCACCTTTAATCCCCCATTGCTAAAAGTTCGGGCATCAGTTGCGACCTTCATTGTTGGTTTCTTCCCTTCAATCAATATATAAAAACCTTCTTTGTGGATATATGCATTACCAGCGGTGTCCAAAAAAAAGATACCCAGCCCTTTTAATTCCTCCTGGTGTTTTGGTAAGATATGCTCCGCGAGTACCAGTAATTGTCCGAGTTTTTCTTTTTGCGCAAACAGGCCGGGGAGATTGGCCGTCACTACCCTGTTTTTTACCTCGACAGGCAATTCCTGTTGATGCCTGTTTATAATGAGTCGTACAAAACCGTCCACATTCTTGTTTTTCCCGGTGCGTCCCTGTTTCCAGGTAGCCCCGATACCCGTCTGATCGGTCAGCGCTTCCAATGCTGTATGGATGATTGCCATTTCCATGTTCGGTATTTTTATTTGTTCGTAAAAAGCGAACAATCAAAAATACCGAACACAATTCAGTCGGCCAATTATTTTTCCGCCCCCTTGTCTGCCCAGGCATCGGAATTATCCCGACTGACATTAGCCAGATCTTTTCACTCCCGAACAAGAGAAAATGATCTTTTGCCCATTTCAGGTATTGGATTGTCTTGTCAATAAACTTCGATTATCACAAGTTCAAAATGACAAAAAGAACACGAGACTCCCGGTTGTTTCACTCGGGATCAATAAAAAATCTTAATATTGCACCCATAATTTCAACAAACACATCTATGTGAGATATAATTTCTTTCCGGAAAATAAACAGTGCTGATATACAAGCCCTGTCATTATTCACTCTTCAACGAAAGAAATTATGCTTATTCTACAAGGTGTTACTTATATACACCCCAACAGGGCTTTACTATTTTCTGACATTAATTTACACATCAACGGGCGGGATAAAATTGCGCTAACAGGCAACAACGGCGCAGGAAAATCCACATTGCTGAAAATTTTAGCTGGTGAACTGGCTGTATCAACAGGGTCAGTAAAAACCAGCTCGAAACCATATTATATACCGCAACTTGCTGACCAGTATAATACGCATAGTATTGCACAAACCCTGCAGGTGGAGAACAAACTCATTGCCTTAAAGCAGATTCTCGCCGGCAATGTAA
>CAZGSG010000663.1:0-1844 GCA_964528095.1 uncultured Terrimonas sp. | reverse complement strand
ATCTTACCGATTTGGCATCGTGTCGGGGTTCAAGAGGTGATGGAGTACTCTCCGCCCTTAGCAGACAAGAAGGCCGCATCTTCTTCACAAGGAATAAATGCCGTTTTAAGAGAGATAACGTAGAAAATAAAACCTGAGGAAAGCCCCTTAATTGTAGCACAAGACCATCTCGTAAATTTAGGATTAAATCCACCACCTATTTCAGATGAATGGTGGTTAGATATTGTTGAATATAAAGAGTTCCTCAAGTTTCCTGACACGAATGTGGGAAAACGTTGGGTTTTCCCATTACCTTTTCCTGATGAAGAGCGTGGTCATGAAAGAGGGATAAACATAGCTTCAACAGCATTACAATTAGATTGGTCATTTGAAGGTGAGGAACTAAATATTTCTCCTATTACTCACCCAGAACAAGTCCACGAGTTTATCCGCAATTGGCCAGGGTTATATGAATGCGCAAGAGAAAACCCGGGAGTTCTTGCCTTGTATGTCCCTCAGATAACAATACCTGGTTTTGATACGGGGTTCGAAGATGTGTTTGATCAGCTTCTAGCATTAGGCAGCAGGCAGTCAGATATGATTTTTTCATATGGCAGGCATGACACTATTGATGAAAAGGAACCTTTATGTGGCGATGTAATTGCCTTTCGACATCCCACATTTGGCAATTATACTCCAAGTGAACTTGGTAAATGGTATTTTGATGCCCATGACACAAACTATATTCGCTCGCTTTCGACGATTTTTGAAGGATTAGTTTGGCTGTTATCTGAAAACTCAACTTGGCTTCCTCATCAACATCGAAGTACGCTTCTACAAGGAATAAAAATGCGGGATCATTGGACTAGGGATGGGAGTGACTATCAGAATCTATTTTTTAATGCCCTTTACAGTAAAAAGCGAAAACAATTCAAGTTAACTAAAACGGTAATAGGCAGTCTACGAGATAAAGTAACTGAAGCCATCATAAATTTAGGAATATCAGAAAACTCTGACGTTATAATTCAACGCATGCTGGATATTGACTTAATCAATAGCTATTACGATTATCATGAGTGGTTAAAATCAATTAGAGAAGAGAATAAGAAACAAAGAATAGCTAAACGTCGTAGCTAGAATGTAAATTGTTGATCTTCACATTTTTTAAAACTTTGCGCTAGTTCTCCTCATATGATACATGAATCTAATTTAATGGTTGCTATATTAAGTCCATAACACCGTTAATTGGATTCCTTATCGCAGGCTTCAACTGTACTTTTTTCATCCATTCCATCTTCTTTTCAATTGTAGGGCCTTTACCGTATTTCTGGCGGTTGAACTTATGCCCCATCAATTCAGCCTGTACACGGTCAGGGGCATCCACCTCGGTGAGCCGATCTTGGAAACTATGCCGGAGTGAATACAGTGTATGTTTTTCCGAAGGGAACAGGTTATTTTCTCGAAGATGATCTCCAAGGATAGCTGATAGCTCATCCGGTTTATCCAGATAGTCTGTGTGAACCCATTTGGGCATGCTTTAAAGGCGTCAAGAGCAAAGCCAACAAGAGGAATGTCACGCGGGCGGGATAAGGCTTTTGAGCTTTTTCCATTTCTGCGTTTAATTGAGATATAAGGAACTTCAATAGTCAAATGGATATCTTCGGGCAAAATGCTTAACAACTCCGCCACCCAGCTCCAGTATCTACAAAACAAATATTGCCCACATTGCATGGCTATTTAAATCAGCAAAGTTCTCGAACTTTAGTGGTCGCTCAATAAGCCACTGTGTTTCAAAATGTGGACGCGATTCGTTATCGTCTTCACGCAAGGTGAGATTGCCAAAAAGATGAATGATATCAAGCCAA
>CAZGSG010000662.1:0-1849 GCA_964528095.1 uncultured Terrimonas sp. | reverse complement strand
TCCCTTTATTACTAATATTTTTACAAAAAGGCCCATAGTTGAATTTTTTGTAAATATAAAATTAAAAAGGCGGTCCTCGCCGGGGAACAGCTTTTAATATGGTATTTACTATCCATTTATTTTTTTGCCATGAAGTCCTTGATCTTGTCTTTGTGAACGATAGCCTCTTTGAAAGTATAGGCACCGGTCTTAGGACTGCGAACAGCACGGATCACTTTAGTATAGTTCTTCGCTTCAGCAGAAGCTTTCAAGTCTTTTACCTTCGCGTTTTTGGAAGCAACTTTTGCCATGATTATTTAGATTGAAGGATTATTTAATCTCTTTGTGAACGGTAACCTTCTTCAGGATTGGGTTCAACTTCCTAAGCTCCATACGCTCAGGATTGTTCTTTTTGTTTTTGGTAGTGATATACCGGCTGGTTCCGGGCTGACCGCTGGTCTTGTGTTCGGTACATTCCAGAATCACCTGTACCCTGTTACCTTTCTTTGCCATATATGTACATTGAAAATTTGACTAATAATTGATTAGATCTTTTCTCCTCTTGCTCTCAGTTCTTTCACTACATTGTACAGACCATTCTTGTTAATGGTACGGATAGCTTCGGTAGACAGCTTTAAGGTGATCCACTTTTCTTCTTCGGGCAGGTAATAACGTTTCACTTGCAGGTTTGGTAAAAACCGGCGCTTTGTCTTGATATTTGAATGTGAAACTCGGTTTCCGGTTACCGGAACTTTACCTGTCACCTGACATACTCTTGCCATGACTTGAAAAATTTAGGACGGCGAAGGTCGGTAAATGCAATTAATTATCAAAAAGAAAATCGTGATTTCTCAAATAAAGATTATCAACATTGTTAATAACCATTCTTTTCAATCATTTAACTCCCAGTGCCAAAGGCGCAAATATACAATTAATTATTGCTCGTCCACGCAGATTTGTAAATCTCCCCGGGAATTCTTGCCGGTATTTTAACCTCCCCACCCTCCTCCTGGAATCTTATTTGCATGATTCTTAACCAAATAATTAATAATTACTTAATTTAAAGTTGATTTCAGGTGTGTCAACTTTGAACAAAACCCACCTGACTGAATGCAGTACATGAAACGAAAGACCATTGCCAGGGATATCAGCTGGCTCAGCTTTAATGCCCGCGTGCTTCAGGAAGCCGCAGACACTTCCGTGCCCCTTCGGGAAAGGATCAAATTCCTGGGCATTTTCTCGAATAATATGGACGAATTCTTCCGCGTGCGGGTGGCCACCCTCAAGAGAATGGCCGACCTCGGCAAGAAGGTCAAAAATATGCACCTTGAGCAGGCACCCGGTAAGATCCTAGATGAAATCCAACAGATAGTACTTGAACAACAAACAGCATTCAACACCATCTGGGAAAGCATTCGCCGCGAACTCGAGAAAGAAAAGATCTTCCTGGTAAATGAAAAACAGCTGAACAAGGAACAGCAAAAATTCGTTCAGACCTACTTCGAAGAAGAGGCCCGCAACAATATCATCCCCATCATGGTGGAGAACATCCCGCAACTGCCCTACCTGCGGGAGAAATCGCTGTACCTGGGTGTGGTGCTGAGCCGCCGCGACCAGAGCATGAAACGCAAATACGCCATCATTGAAGTGCCTTCCAAAGCAGTAGGCCGTTTCTGCAAACTGCCCTCACCCGAAGGAGAACAACATATCATTCTGCTCGAAGATGTGATCCGCTTCAACCTCAAAAGCATCTTCTCTTATTTCGGATACGACCGCTATGGCTCATGGGTATTCAAAATAACCAAGGATGCCGAGATCGACCTCGACACAGACCTCAGTACCACCATGATCCAGAAGATCGAAAAAGGGG
>CAZGSG010000661.1:0-1849 GCA_964528095.1 uncultured Terrimonas sp. | reverse complement strand
AATTTAAGTTGGAAATTTAAAGATTTATTGGTTAATTTTTTGAGACTTCATTACTTTGGCGGCCCGCAACAAGGACCGGTAGTCCAGCTGGATAGAGCAGCTGCCTTTTAAGCAGCAGGTCATTGGTTCGAATCCAATCCGTTTCACACAGCATTTTAAACCCGCGCTAGTCGCGGGTTTTGTTATTATAGAAATTGAAGAATAGCAGTTAAATAATTGAATTTTCCCGCCACAAAGAACTCGCTGAAAAGTTTAGTCGTCGCCCCATATCAGAAGCTTCTCAATAGATTCAATATTTATATTTTCTGAAGCATTGATCTTCAATAATCGGCTTTTAAAGTCAGCAAGCTCAGTTTGCACTTTGTCGATTGCCTTATTTAAGGCAATAATGTCAAAGTTGATTTGCTTGTCTTGTAAATTTGGAACGAATGGCTCATCAAACCCACGTGGTGAAAAATCAAAGGTTATGATAGATTCAGACAAACGAACTTTGGGTTCTGGATGACCGTTATAAAAAACTGAGGTCTCCTTTTTTCCAAGCCTAATCCAATAATGAATATCAGAGAGATCGCCACAGCATTGCGGAAAGTATTTGTCTATATTATTAATTCGGAGGATATACCCACCAGAGAATGGTGAAACTTCTTCTCTATCATACTTTCCCGCCCGCATTTCTTGTGTATGATCTAATACTAATTTCGCCAAATTCTTATCATTAATATCTTCTAATTTGTAGAAGGGGAAGCCTGGCAAATATGGTGTTAACTTATCTTCAAATCCGGCTTTGCTATAACAGGCAGCATTATAGTTATCCCATATATCAGGGAATTCCCAATAGGGCCCCTTGCCAGGTAAAGGAATGTCTTGATTAGAATAACCAATTTCAATTACCGGAATTAATTCAAGTTCCATATTCTTTTATGTTCTAAATGCAGCATTCATTTCAAAATGAAAAGTTACTAATTCTTCTGTCAAAAACTTCCGTATCTCCCGCCAATAATCAGAAGATCGTTTGGAGTTGTTATCAAAGGAATCTAACCAATTTGCTCTTCACTTTCTTTCCTTAGCCATTTCCCGCTGTTTGATTGGTCGATTTTCTCCACTTACTTCACAAGTCATAAGATGCAGTATTTACTATAGCTTTGCGCAAAAAAGAAGATGGCATTTTCCGCATTGGGTTTATCCGCACCGTTATTAAAGGCAATAGGCGAGCAGTCATTCCTACAGCCTACGCCTGTGCAGCAGCAGGCTATTCCTGCTATCTTGCAGGGAAAGGATATACTAGGCATATCTAAGACCGGTTCTGGCAAAACTGCCGGTTATGTATTGCCCATACTGGAATTGTGCCAGCGCCGGGTAGAAAAGAAAGACAGGCACGTGCGGGTACTGGTAATAGTGCCCACACGGGAACTGGCTATCCAGGTAAATGATGTTTGTAAAACCTTCTGCGCTTACCTGCCGAATAAAATAAAAACAATGGCGGTGTATGGAGGTGTTTCCATCAACCCGCAAATGATGGCCTTGCATGGCATCGAGATATTAATAGCTACACCGGGCCGATTGATCGATCTGATAGACCATAAAGCCATTCACTTGTCACAAGTAGATATACTGGTGCTGGATGAAGCCGATAAAATGCTGAACCTGGGCTTTAAAGAGGAGATGGATAAAGTGTTGCAGCAGCTACCGGCCAAACGTCAGAACCTGTTGTTCTCTGCCACTGCCAGTGAAGATATTAAAGATATGCAGCGTCACCTGCTACACCAGCCGGTAACGATTAATGTGGTAGAAGAGGAGCAGAGCATTGAACTGATTGAACAACTCGCCTATCATGTAACCGAAGCACGTA
>CAZGSG010000660.1:0-1859 GCA_964528095.1 uncultured Terrimonas sp. | reverse complement strand
AACTATCGTTGGCGGTAAAGGCAAAAAAGCTGATATCACTGCGCGTGTTAACCAGATCAAAGCACAGGTAGAGAATACTACTTCAGACTATGATAAAGAAAAATTGCAGGAACGCCTGGCTAAATTAGCAGGTGGTGTTGCTGTACTTTATGTAGGTGCCGCTACAGAAGTTGAAATGAAAGAAAAGAAAGATCGCGTTGACGATGCATTACACGCTACAAGAGCTGCCGTTGAAGAAGGTATTGTTCCTGGTGGTGGTGTTGCCTATATCCGCGCTATCGAAAGCCTGGAAGCAAAGGTTCGTGGCCAGATCGAAGACGAACAAACTGGTATGCTCATCGTAAAAAGAGCTTTGGAAGAACCTCTTCGCCAGATTGTAGCGAATGCGGGTATCGAAGGATCTATCGTTGTTCAGAAAGTAAAAGAAGGAAAAGGTGACTATGGTTTCAACGCCCGCACTGAACAGTATGAGAACTTACTGAAAGCCGGTGTAATCGATCCAACAAAGGTTACCCGTATTGCCCTGGAAAACGCGGCTTCGATTGCAGGAATGTTATTGACTACAGAATGTGTAGTTGCTGACAAACCAAAGAAAGAAGAAGCTCCTCATAGCCATGGCGCACCTGATATGGGTGGTATGGGCTATTAATCTGTACGAAATAATCAGTACGATAGAAAATCCCGTCTCTTTTGAGGCGGGATTTTTATTTATTGATCATATTGAAAACCCGATACGGCTGGATTTTTCGATTATAGCGGCACTACCATTGGATTAAACGGATTTCCCTTTGTAGAAGACCTGTTTATTTGCCTTACAAGCCCGGAAAGTCCTATTTTCCACAACCCGGCCTGGGTTAAGCCCATGGCCTGATCCCCTGTAAAGTCCTGCACACCTCCGCCATATAACCGAATTTGTTATAGTAACCCCGGCAAAAAATGACGCTTTTAGTGTACTTTTGCAACCTCAAATTTTTAGAATAATGATCAGTGTAAAAGACCTCAAACTTGCATACGGCAAGCGCGTTTTATTTGAAGAGGTGAATGTAAACTTCACCAAGGGGAATTGTTATGGAGTGATTGGAGCCAATGGTGCAGGAAAAAGTACATTCCTGAAGATACTGAGTGGCGAAATAGAACCAAACAAAGGAGCTGTGATCATCACGCCGGGAGAGCGGATGGCGATCCTTAAACAAAACCAGTTTCAATTCGATGAGGATATCGTACTTAATACCGTAATGATGGGCCATACCAAATTATGGAAGGTGGCAAAAGAACGGGAAGCGATCTACGCGCTGGCTGATTTCACTGAAGAAGATGGAATGAGAGCTGGTGAACTGGAGGGAGAATTTGGCGAAATGGGAGGGTATACTGCCGAAAGCGATGCAGCCACATTACTGGGAGAATTAGGTGTGGAAGAAATATATCATCAGAGTCTGATGAAAGACATCCCGTCCAATTTAAAAGTAAGGGTATTACTGGCGCAGGCTATTTTTGGAAACCCGGATATCCTTTTACTGGATGAGCCGACCAACGGTCTTGATATTGAAACCATCGGCTGGCTGGAAAACTTCCTGGCCGACTATGAGAATATTGTATTGGTTGTGAGCCATGACCGTCACTTCCTTGATGCTGTATGCACGCACGTGGCTGATGTAGACCGTCAAAAAGTAAAAGTATTCACGGGTAACTACACCTTCTGGTATGAATCATCTCAATTGATGGCACGCCAGGTAAATGATAAGAATAAGAAAACCGAAGAAAAACGCCAGGCCTTAATTGATTTCATTGCCCGTTTCAGTGCCAATGCATCTAAGAGTAAACAGGCAACGAGTAGAAAAAAAGCACTGGAAAAATTATCG
>CAZGSG010000659.1:0-1862 GCA_964528095.1 uncultured Terrimonas sp. | reverse complement strand
CTCGTTAAGAAGTAACAAGTCCGGAATTGCCAATACAGCAGTTGGATATGGTGCTTTTTTTTACAATACAACCGGAAGCAACAATTCCGGATTTGGTGTAAACACAAACCTTGCCGTCGATAATTTAAACAATGCCACTGCTCTTGGTGCCGAGGCGGAAGTTGCCTGCAGTAATTGTTTGGTACTGGGTTCTGTAAAAGGAGAAAATAACGCCACCGCTTCAGTAAAAGTAGGGATTGGTACAACAACCCCCATTGCCGATCTCCACATCAAGCAAAGCAATGAAACCTACCCGGTGAATGGCGGCGGACTAAGACTTGAAAGGGTACTCAATTCAAGCCATTGGGATCTGGCTACCGACAACACAGATGATCTTGACCTAACCTACAATGGTTTTTCAAGAGGCTATTTCAATCACACAACAGGTGTGTATGTTGCCACTTCCGATCTCAGAATGAAAAAAGACATTGCCATCATCGGAACGGTACTTCCGCGCATCATGCAATTACAGGCTAAGACCTATCATTTCATCGACAACAAAAGCAATGACATGCTTTCTTATGGCTTCGTAGCGCAGGAAGTAGAAAGAATATTTCCTGATTTTGTTACAACAAAAGGCAGCACTGGCATGAAAGCTATTGCGTATCAAAACTTTTCTGTAATAACCATCAAGGCAATACAGGAACAGCAACAACAAATAGAGGATTTAAAAAATGAGAACAAAATACTGATGGAAAAACTGCAACAGCTGCAAGCTTCCATAGAATCTATTCAACAAAAAACAACTGTTCAACAAATGAAGTAAAAGCAACTATTTAAGGCAAGGCAAGGTTAGGGCGTAGATAATATTTTGGTTTGCAGGATACTTCTTATCAGAGACGCAGCAATATTATTTACATTTTTCACACCCGATCCACTCTTGAATAATCATGTATGACCAGGAACAACCTTGAATTGGTAAAAAAGAGCTGGACTATCATCTCTAAGATCGATTTTGAAATTGTTGGCGGCTCTTTTTATATCAGACTCTTTCAAATAGATCCGGCACTCAGGGCCCTGTTTAAGAACGCTTCCATGAAGGAGCAGTCCATTAAACTAGGCTGTATGTTTTCCTATGTTATTTCCAGATTTGATAACACAGAAGACCTGCTGGCTGAAATAAAACAGCTTGCGGAACTACATTCAAATTTCGGTGTAAAGGAGGAACATTATAAGACAGCCGGAGAAGCTTTACTATGGACATTAGAGCAGGGTTTAGGTGAGTATTGGAATGCTGCGCTAAGTATTGCCTGGAAAGAGCTCTATGAAACATTAGCCAACCAGATGATAGCAGTGCAACGCGATAAAATTGATCAGAAAACAAATCATAATCACCAAAAATAATGACATGACAAAAAACAATGTTGAACTGGTACAGGGAAGCTGGGCGATAGTAGCTACCATGGATATGGAAACAGTAGGAGGCTTATTCTATGACCGGCTGTTTGAACTGATGCCGGAAGTAAAACCCATGTTCAGCCGAAGTCCTATCCCGGAACAATCGAAGAAATTATTAACCATGCTTGCATATGTTATTGCCAGATTGAATAAACCGGAGCAAATAATGGACGAAGTGGGTAAACTAGCCAGGCGTCACACCACTTATGGCGTTAACGATGCCCATTATTCCGCAGTGGGTACTGCTTTATTATGGACATTGGAGAAAGGCCTGGGTGCACGCTGGAATGATGCATTGAAATTTGCCTGGCTGGAAATCTATTTAACCCTGGCGGAAGCCATGATGACTGCACAGAAAAAGGAAAGTATGCCAATGCAGGATCAGTGACCATCCCCTTCCCGCTTGTACAATTATTAATATTTTT
>CAZGSG010000658.1:0-1871 GCA_964528095.1 uncultured Terrimonas sp. | reverse complement strand
GAATTTTTTCTTTTAGCTGCCCGATCAATTGTTCGGTATAGACCTGGTCAAGCGGCATTTCATATTTATCAGTGATGATGGCATCCTGAAGCACAGCTTCCAAAGCAGCCATGTTTTCAGGACGTTCAAGCATTTCCAGGAATTGCCGTTTCCCATCTTCTGAAATAGTATCAGTAATGAACTGATCGATGAGTAAGTTGAAATCTGCTTTTTCCATAAAATAGTAAGGTTGCTCTATTGGGAAATAAAAAAACTTCCTCTAATAAAGACGCAGCGCGAAAGGGGAGATAATAGGTTGGAAAGAAAATTTATTTTAAAGTCCAACAGCCGAGCAACAGGCCGATGATACCTTCACCTGCCTGTGCAAGGTATTGTCTTAAGAAGTTCAATGCTTTTACCATGTGCCAGTTTACAGCATGTCTGGATATATTCAGGCGTTCGGCTATTTGTTCATGACTCAAATGCTCGAGGCGGCTCATTTTGAAAACAGCCTTTTGTTGGGGCGTCAGATGATTGATCCCTTTAGCAATGAGAGTGTTTATTTCTTTCAGCTCATATTGTTTATCCGGAGGAAGACTGGCATCCAACTGAATTTCCTGTGGCATTTCTGTACTTGCGGCACGCTTGCGCATGGAGGAAATAATTTGATTTCTTCCCAGTATATATAAATAATCTTTAAAGCGATCGATTGGAGGTAGTTTTTCGCGCAGCTCCCATATTTTCAGGAAAATATCCTGCGTGATCTCTTCCGCCTCTGTATAAGATTTGGTAAAGGTGAGGGCATGATAAAATACTTTAGCATGATAACATCTTACCAGCTCATTAAAAGATCGCTCATCTCCTGTTGCGATCTTTTGCAAGAGTTCCTGTTCCTGGGATAATTCTTTATTATTCAACAATACAATTATAAGAGTAATGGGCTAAAAATACAGGATAATAGGTTGTTGGGGGCCACAAAAATATAGTGTCCTGAAAAACAAGGTCGCTATTTAATTAGCTGTTGGCCGGTAGGCATAACCTACCATAGTTAGGTGCCATCCAGGCGTCATTCCTCTTCCATCTCTTCCTGAAAACCTGTATATTCGTCGCCTGACTGCGCTTTACAGCTATTGATATGCCCTGGCGCTACGGAAATATTGTCAACCGAACTAGTATTACAAAACACTTGGCAAACAACCCTGTACCAAACACTTCCGGCCTTTTGGAAAAGGTGGCTGCCGGTGATGAAGCCGCATTTGCGGAGCTGTTCGATACCTGGCGCGACAAACTATTCAGCTTTATTTTCAGTCTTAGTCGTTCCCGGTCTCATGCAGAAGATGTGGTGCAGGAAAGTTTTCTAAAAATCTGGCAGAAAAGAGCTCAATTGGTGGATATCCGGAACTTCCAGGCCTATCTCTTCCAGGTGGCCAGGAACCATGCCATTGACCAGTTCCGTAAACTGTCAAGAGAGTCGGCCGTCTTTACGTTGTTACAAAATTTGGATAGTGCTCCCTCAACCCCTGATCAGCAATTACAATATAAAGAGATCAGGATCACCATCGAAAAAGCAATGGCCACGCTTCCAGACCGGCAGAAAGAAGTGTACCTGCTTCACCGGCAGCAAGGGCTTAAGCACGATGAAATAGCCGCCCGGCTTGGTTTGTCTGTTTCCACCGTACAAAATCATCTCTTCCGTGCACTGGAGAATTTACGCCAGCAACTGGTTGTGAAATTTCCTGATATCAATGATAAATTCCCACTTTTTGTGCTTGGAATATTTATTTTAGAAAAAATCTGAACATCCGCTGGGCAATCTTTCATTTCTCCTCGTCTATAAAGGAGCCTTGTACAAAAAACAGTGTAAATATTCCAAAAAGGAAGTATGCCTACCC
>CAZGSG010000657.1:0-1889 GCA_964528095.1 uncultured Terrimonas sp. | reverse complement strand
AAGTGGAAAAAATCGACTTGCAGGCAGGGGGAAAAGATGGGGAGAAATCCGGTTTGATCTTATCTCTTTAAACCAATTACGCTGAAAGATGAATAGGTAGGAGAATATTGAATGGTTTTGCCTTTCACCAACTAGGGTGCAGGATCGGCCTCATTGCGTTTGGCAGAATGGAGGGCTGTAATCAACACAATTTCAACGGCAAGAATAAATAAACTTATCCTATCGGTCTTCATAGATATGGTTGGTTCAGGTTATTTGGGTCAATTATAAACGCTTCCTGACTGTGGTTTAGTATTACCGGAATTATGAAAATCTACGTAGTGCATTTACGCAATGATCTAACCAAAAGCACAGCATACGTGGCAGAGGGTATTTTGAGTTCATGAATAGTCTGTTCCGGGGGTTTTGTGGTTATATACTTAGCGGTGATACACTTACAAAACAAGTCACCTCTAAGTGAATTTTTATTCCTAACTTTGTAAATGTTCTGTTATAGGTGAAATCTAAATTAGTCCACCTGTCTGATCTTTCGGGAAAAATGGCATCGATCTATAGTATCCTGACTGATGCAAAGAAGGGAACCTTTTTTGATCATTTTATTGGAGAACATGCTGAAAAACATACTCCTGAGTTAATGAATATAGCAGGAAGGCTCAGAAGAATTGGTAAAGAAGATTCAGCACTTGCTTGCTTTTTCAAATTGGATGAGGGGTTAGACTGGGATGATCTGGTATGTGCCTTATATGATGTTCCTGATAAACATTTGCGGCTTTATTGCATTCGCTTACATGAAACCATTATCATAGTTGGAAACGGAGGACATAAGAATGTACGCGCCTGGCAGGATGACTCCAAACTTGCAAGAGAAGTACATGAAATGATGCATTATTCTAAAATAATCCGAACAAAGTTGAACAATGGCTCACTGCGGATTTCACCCGATGGATTAAAGCTGGAAGGAGAATTATTGCTAATAAATAACCAATGATCATGAAAAGTTTCGATGAAGCAGATGATAATTATTCAAGTGATCTGATCACTGATCTACTGAATAAAATTACCCCGGAAGAGCAGGAGCGGATTGATCATAAAATGCAAATAGCTAAAATGATCTATACGGCTCTCAAATCCAAAGGTTGGAAAAACATTGATCTGGCTGAAAAACTCAAATTGAAAAGCCCTTCTCTGGTTTCAAAGTGGTTGAGTGGAACACATAATTTCACAGTAGATACCCTGGTTGATATTCAGCGTTTGCTGGGCATTCAACTGCTCAATGTAGTCCCCCAAAACGCTACTCCCACACTTTATGTAAATTTTACTGTGCAAGTGCAGTCAGCTTCCTTAAGCAAAGAAGTTTACCAACCATTGCAAAAAGTTATTGATGACTCGGGAGGAATTCAACCTACAACAGTTCAGATTAAATATTAAATAACCAGGCATGTCGGCAGCAATGCAACAAAAGCAGTACAAAGTTCATGGAATTGAGTTAATCACTTTCTCAATTCAGGCACAGCAGGGAAGAGACTTTAATAAGATACCACTTGAGTACAATGTAAAACAGGAACAAAAAACAAATCCCGGAAAAGAATTGGTCCTTGTTTTTACCTCAATTACAATAAGAGAAACGGGAAACGATCTGGCCCTTGCAAATCTGGAAGTAGCTTGCGGATTTGAACTGCAAAATTTTGAAACAATTCTTAAACAAGAGGAAGCGGGCAATTACATAATTCCTCACGAACTAAACATCGCAATAAACAGAATTTCGATTGCTATTTGCAGAGGTATTCTCTATAGCCAATTGCGGGGTTCTTACCTGCAAAATATGAACATGCCACTCCTGCCCATTGGATAGAGCACTTTAATCTTTTGGGATCGTATCGAAACTCGCC
>CAZGSG010000656.1:0-1899 GCA_964528095.1 uncultured Terrimonas sp. | reverse complement strand
CATCCGATGTTTCATCAAGATCAAAATCAACCACATCACCCACAGCAACGGGGTTTGTACTCTTAATACCTTTTATACGGAATTTCCCTTTTATACGGCATTCAAAAAAAGTACCATCGTCTCTTTTAACGGTGTACCAACTCCCTGTAGATTTATAAACCAGTCCTGTCATAGCGCAAAGATAATAATCTCAGGGCTTATCCCTTACCTTTATCCGTTAATTATCCTTTCCTGATGTACAATGCTCTCCTGGTGTATAGCTTTGAATATCCTTAATATAAAATCTTCGCTAAGGCCTTTCGCTGCACCTTCGGCAATCATTTTCTCCAGTATCTCACTCCAGCGTTTGTTTTGAAGCACTGCTACATTCCTTTCCTTTTTAAGGGCACCTATCTGGTCAGAAACTTTCATACGCTTACCTAATATCTCCAGAATACGGGCATCATACTCGTCAATATTCATACGCAGTCCTGCCATTCTGTGATTGTAATCGTCACCCTGATCGGTCTCTTTTCTAACCTTAAGGTTTACAAATATCTGTTTCAGTGCATCTGGTGTTACCTGTTGTGCGGCATCACTCCATGCATTATCCGGATCGATATGTGTTTCAATAATTAATCCGTCATAATTAAGATCAAGTGCCTGTTGCGATACTTCCTGTATCATGTTACGGTTACCTGTAATATGCGACGGATCGCAAATTAACGGCAGATCAGGAAAACGCTGCTGCAATTCAATAGCGATCTGCCATTCCGGTATATTGCGGTATTTCGTTTACTCATAGGTCGAGAAGCCTCGGTGTATAACACCCAGTTTTTCAATACCTGCATTATACAAGCGTTCCACGCCCCCTATCCATAAACTAAGGTCAGGGTTTACAGGGTTCTTTACCAATACTATTTTATCTGTCCCCTCAAGTACATCAGCAATTTCCTGTACCGCAAAAGGGTTTACCGTAGTACGTGCACCTATCCATAATACATCAATATCATGTTCCAGTGCCAGTTTTACATGGGCGGCATTAGCCACCTCAACAGCCATAAGCAGCCCCGTTTCCGCCTTTGCCTTTTGCAGTCATTTAAGGCCAATAGCCCCCACTCCTTCAAAACCTCCCGGGCGGGTACGCGGTTTCCAGATGCCGGCACGAAAAATACTCACATCACTATCTTTTAGTTCTCTCGCTATCTTCATTACCTGCTCTTCAGTCTCAGCACTGCAGGGTCCTGCGATCACTAAAGGGTGGGAAAGTTTAAAATCGTCCAGCCATTTTCTCATACTGCTGTTATTCTCCATAACATTATCTATTTGGATACCGCCTATTGGCAGTTCGGGAATTATCGTGTTCATTATTATGCAAATTTAACTATTAGTTGTTCTACTTTTTCTAATCGGTGTAAAGCTTCTATTATTTGTGCTTCGGGTACGCACAGCGAAAATCGGATATACCCTTCGCCCGCACTTCCAAAAACAGTTCCAGGGGTAATAAAAATATGGCTCTCGTGGAGTATCCTGTCTACATAGGCTTCCGCCGATACCCTGCCTTCTGGCAGCTTAGCCCATACAAATAGCCCGGAAACATTTGTATCATAAGTACAGCTTAAAGCATCAGCCAGTTCAAAGACCAGTTCACGCCATTTTGAATACGTATCATTAAGCTGGTCAAACCATTCTTCACTACTATTTAAAGCCGCTATAGCCCCTTTTTGAATACCATAAAACATACCGCTATCCATATTGCTTTTTACTTTTAGCACTGTCGCAACAAGATCTTTATTACCCAATACCATCCCCACGCGCCAGCCTGCCATATTAAAGGTTTTGCTTAGCGAGTTAAGTTCCAATGCCACCTCTTTAGCTCCTTCCACCTGAAAAACCGACAACTGTTCTTCATTCAGTACA
>CAZGSG010000655.1:0-1903 GCA_964528095.1 uncultured Terrimonas sp. | reverse complement strand
ACAAGGGATCCAGTTTCTGATCAATTTTCAGATCGGGGATCGCTGCAAAGTTCACCGTGAACTTACCGTCCTTATCAGTGGTCGCTTCTCCATGGGTGATCTCCATGGGCTCTGCAGGCGGCTGCCACCAGCGTTTAAATAACCAGGGATAAATAAAACGGGGCTGACGGACTACACGATATTTCACGGTTGCTCCGTCGATATTATTTCCTGCATAGGCTTTGGCCAGCCCGGTGATCTTTATCGAGTCATTTACTTTATAAGTCCCCTTTAACGGTTCATACTCTACATAAAACTTCGGGCGTTTGTATTCTTCCACGCGGAAACTCACATTGCCCTCGTCTTTTTTTGTAACCAGGGAAAATGACCCATTCAATCCCGTTGCAGGTAATTGAAATTTGCCTGAAAAAGAACCAAACTCGTTGGTCTTTAATTTTAATGAATCAACTGTCTGGTAATTGGCATCACGCAGGTATACTGTAGTAGTATAGTTGGTGAGTACATCCCCGGTTTTCATCGCACTATTGCTCGATAAGGCAATGCCTTTGAAAAAGATTGTTTGTCCGGGCCGGTAGATACTGCGATCGGCAAAAAGAAAGATGAGATTGGATGATTTATTTTCCGGTGTGTACGAATCGCCATAATAATAGTAATAGTCATTGGACGCATCATTCAGGAACAAACGGTCATCGTTGTGCGTAATATCAAATACAAAGGAAAAATTGCTATAATTCCTGGTATCCTCTTTTCTTTTATCCAGTTGAAAATAGCCTTTGTCGTTTGTCTTATACAGTTTAGCGCGCTCCTTCACATACTTTGAAAGTTTATAATCATACTTTTTTTCCCATACCTGTACTGCGGCGTTAGCGAGCGGCTGACCATTGTCCCTGTTCAATACAAAATAGTCCCTGCTGTCGTTTATAAAACTTATCGCTGAAACATAAAACTGTCCCAGGCCGCTAATAGTGTTCTTTCCACTAAAGTTCTTATCGCTACTTGCCAGGAATATATATTCTCCTACTGGTAGCGCGTCCATCTTTATTTCTGTGCTATGTTGCTGCAGATCATTCATAGCAGGCAGGCTCTGCTCCCAGGTTTTAACTGGTTTTGCCGCAAGCACGGCCGACCAGTATTTCTCCATGTCCTGGCCCTCTTTTATTTTCTGCAGACTTTCATCAGATCTTATAATACGCAGAAAGAGTTTATTGAAATTCCTGTAGCTAATCAAAGCACGGAAAGGCTGCCCCGGAAGATTGATTCTTTCCACATCGAACTGCAGGGCTACCGTCTTCAGTTGGTTCAGGAGATTATAACAATTCACTCTTCCTTCGGAAGAATCTTTCTGGGCAAGCACCTTTTCACAAATGTCTTTTGCTTTTAACCTGTCAAAGCGATGAGTGGTATCGCCATAGGGTTTGTATTGCGAAGCTTTTTCTTCATAATATGCAGCTACCAAATACCAGGCCTGCGCTGCCGCCGGTGTATTTTCATATTGGTTAGCAATCTGATTGACTATATTAAAGTAATATTGGGCTTTATCGGGGTGTACCGATTTTTCTTTTACAAATTGTATTCTTTTCACATCAGCATCTATCATGGCATCCGGTTTAGCGTCGTTGATATGAAAGGCGATCACTTGCTTGTAGATCAACAGTGCCTTATGATAAAGCGATTGAGAATCCTTGGTCGGGAACTTCCGGTTTATGAAATCATTGGCAGGATCGAATGCGGAAGCCTGGTCTATTTCAAACGCGTAAGCAGGCTTGGTAATATCTCTTTCATCATTTTCAAAATAATTCAATGCGCGATACGCCAGCAGGTCATAAAGTGTGGGACGCAAGTGACGGGTATTACCCTTTATAATAATCGCGTCGAGCGGCTGCAATTTTGTTTGTTGCAGCAA
>CAZGSG010000654.1:0-1909 GCA_964528095.1 uncultured Terrimonas sp. | reverse complement strand
ATCGCTTCCACTTTTCAATTATCAACGAACGGTTATCTTTGTTAAAGATGGAGTTTACAACGAAAAGATCCGCATTGATCAAGATTATATAACTATTAGAGGAGAAAGTAGAGAGAAAACCATTCTCCAGTTTTCTCAACTTCGTTCTATTTGGATTGCAAATAAAGATTCAATTGGTGCAGCTGTAATCAACATTAATGGGGATGATTTTATTTTAGAAAACATGACTGTTGAAAATACTCAACCACAAATTGGTCCGCATGCTTTCGCAATCTATGGAACCGGAACTCGAGCTATAATTCTAAATTGTAATGTGTTAAGTAAATGTGGAGATACAGTTTCACTTTGGGATTACAGTCCCGGTATGTACTATCATGCAAACTGTACTTTTGTTGGTGCGGTTGATTTTGTTTGTCCACGTGGTTGGTGTTTCATTCGCGATTCAAAATTTTATGAGTTGAAAAAAACAGCTTCTATTTGGCATGCCGGCGGAGACAATATTAATCAAAAATTTGTTATTGTTAATTCTCAGTTTGACGGAGTGAAGGGATTTGAGCTTGGTCGGCATCATTACGAAGCGCAGTTTTATCTTATAGGCTGTATTTTCTCTGACAGTATGAGCACTCGCCCAATTTACAGAGTTACTTATCCGAACGAGCCTGAAAGAGATCGTCCGTTCAATTGGGGCGAGAGATATTACTTCCTTGATAATAAAAGTAACATAAAGCTGGAGTGGAATAATAACAATCTCGAACGAGCAGTTGGGACACCAAGTAAAAAACAAATCACGCCAACATGGACTTTCGACGGAATATGGGACCCGGAAAACAAGAATGGAGTTAGTATAATTTCTTATCAGATTATTGGAAAATTTCTTATTGTAAAATTAAATGAAAAGGTGACGGTAACTGAAAAGCCAGAGTTGATTTGTGAAACTAGTGAAAAATTTTCCTATTTAGATGGAGCTGGTTCGGATACAATTCGATTTGTTACTGAAAATCCAATTAGTAAAAGTTTTCTAAAAAGTGTAAAAAAACTAGAAAATGGGAGCATTTTCGCATCTTCTGCTTCAATCTATACTCGAAATGTACTGCTGAATTTTCCCTAAACTTTTTTAAAAAATATTTCATAAAAGATTTTTCTTGGAGATTATTAAGAAATTCCGCAATTTAAGTCAGCAATAAAGTTAGCGTTTAAGTAATTGTTTATTTATGGCAAATATCAAACTCACCGAGGACAATATGAAATCACTCTACAAGAGTAAGATTGTATTAGCTTTCCTATTCTTTATATCATCATATTCATTTGCACAAAGCACATTAAAGGGCGTCGTAGTCGATTCACTTTCACAAGAATCATTAGTGGGTGCGACAGTTTATTTAGTTGGAACCTCATTGGGTTCTGCTTGCGAGATTGAAGGCGAATACAAAATATCAAACATTCCTGATGGCAAATACAGTATTAGGATTTCTTACGTTGGATACAAGACAAAATTTCAAGAGATAACTTTTCGCAACAAACAAGTAATTGAAATGTTTTTCCAGCTTAACACAGAGACAATTGAAGGAAAAACGATTACTGTTTCAGCGCAAGCTCTTGGACAAGCCGCAGCTATTAAACAGCAGATTTCTTCTAACACAATTGTCAATGTTGTTTCTGAACAAAAAATTAAAGAACTACCAGATGTTAACGCTGCTGAGGCGATAGGAAGATTGCCTGGTGTTTCGATTTTACGTTCCGGCGGTGAAGCTAATAAGGTTATCCTTCGTGGCTTGGAAGATAAATACACAAATTTTACTATCGATGGAATTAAAATAGCTTCAACTGACGCAACAAGCAGAGGATTAGATCTATCTACTATTTCTCAAAGCTCGTTAGCTGGCATTGAACTCTTCAAAGCATTAACTCC
>CAZGSG010000653.1:0-1923 GCA_964528095.1 uncultured Terrimonas sp. | reverse complement strand
CCCGTTTCCCCTTCCTCTTGACGATGAGTTGCCGACCATGACCAACCCGTCCGCAAACGCGGTCAATGGCCAAACCCGTCCGCCAGAAACATTTATTGCAAAGATCGCACTCACTACTAACCGCTCAGACGTGATGGTCGGCAAGCAGGCCATCCTCACCGCCAACGTGTCTGAAACGAAAGACGATTGGACAACCGTCACCATCCGCTTCTATGACCACCAAGACCAGGTCATTGGCGTGTGTGACAAAACCCTGTCCTGCTCGGTCACCGTGACCGCTGGCGGCCCACTCGGCGCCCAGGTCTTCAAGGCCCGCGCCTTCAACCGTTTTGACCAGGCCGTGGAATCCACGCCGGTGACGGTGAACGTAGTAAACCCGTTGTAAACCAATAAGAAAACAAAGCCCTGCCTTTTCAGGCGGGGTTTTGTTTTATTGTGCTTACTATCAGGCAGATAATTTTTATTTTTCTTCAAATTAACTATGGAGTTATCTAAAATGCGCAGTTCTATTGCGTAGTCAATTGCTTTTGTTACTTTTATACAAAGGAAATTTCAGATGTCAATCAATAAACTAGCCCTTATCCGTTACAAAACCATTGATGAATGTTTAAAAAACAGGTTCCGGAAATGGAGCCTCGACGACCTGATCGAAAAGGTTGCTGCGGTGCTGTTCGAATATGAAGGAATCAGCTCAGGAGTAAGTAAGCGGACCGTTCAATCAGATATTCAAATCATGAGGAGCGATAAACTGGGCTATAATGCGCCTATTGTTGTTACAGACCGGAAGTATTATGCGTATAGTGATCCTAATTACAGCATTACAAATGCTCCGATCAATAACAATGATATTGAGAAGATGAAGGAGATCGTTGGCGTTTTAAAGCAGTTTAACGGCTTTAGTTATTTTGATGAGATGAGTGATATGATTGCTAAACTGGAAAACAACCTCTATAAGTCGACCAATCAAAGCAAAAACTGCATTCAGTTTGAAAGTAATAAACAGCTCCGGGGCTTGAAATTTATTACCCCTTTGTATAGTGCAATCCTGAATAAAGTGCCACTGCTGATTGAGTATAAGTCCTTCAAGGCACTAAAGGCACAGCAGAGTATTTATTTTCCTTACCTCTTAAAAGAATACAGGAACCGATGGTTTTTGATTGCAAAACCCAGAAAAGGAAGGGTATTGATTACTTTGGCGCTCGACCGCATTCTGGAGTTCCAGGAACTAACCAAGGAACCCTTCGTAGAATACCAAGGAGTTGATTTTGACCGCTATTTCGAAGATTTACTGGGCGTAACGAAATCTGAACGGGACCGGGCTCATAAAGTGATCCTCAAAGTAGACAGGCGAAATGCGCCTTATGTGCTGACAAAGCCTTTACACCATAGTCAGGTTTTATTAAAAGAGGATCAGGACGGCATTGTCATCAGGATCGATGTGGTCCTGAACTTTGAACTGGAACGGGAGATATTGGGTTTTGGAGAATGCATGAAAGTATTGGGGCCAAGAAACCTGGCTTCCAGGATCAGGAAAAGACTGGAGGATTCTGCTGCGCAATATCAAAAGGAAGAACATCAAAAGGAAGAATTCTTTAAGCCATAAAAAGCCGCCCTCTAAAAAGAAGACGGCTTTGCATTGAATGGTGCTCAGGCTTTAATCTCTGTTCATCCGTACAATCTTAGGAAAGAACTTCCCATGTACTTCGATCAGGTCTTTCTGGGCATACATCACCCTTTCGATGTCTTTATATGCCAAAGGATTTTCCTCTACACTTCCCCCAATTAAGGTCACGCCGGCTGTGGCCAGCATTTACTTCAAAGCGGAGGCTGTGGTGTTGTTCTTTGCTTTTTGCCTGCTCATTGCCCTTCCGGCTCCATGTGCGGCAGAAACTGGCAGGCTACGGCAGATTGCTCGCCGAAATG
>CAZGSG010000652.1:0-1932 GCA_964528095.1 uncultured Terrimonas sp. | reverse complement strand
ATATCAGCAAACTCATTGCCGGCAGCAACCCCTGGCCTGAAGCTATAGCTACCGGCAATATCAGTACCGCAAAGATTACCGGCACAAAAACAAAAGTACTGGGTACCAGCCAATACCTTGTAAGTACTATTTATTATGATGAAAAAGGCAGGGCCATCCAGAGCCTGACTGATAATACAGCTGGCGGACTGGACATCATCACAAGCCGCTATGATTTTACGGGCAAGCTATTGTGTTCCTATCAACGCCATACGAATCCTTCTGCTACACCAGCTACTACCACTATACGTACCCGCATGTTATACGACCAGGCAGGCAGGCTTACTGACCTGTGGAAACAGGTGAATGACGGTACCGAAAAAAAGCTGGCACAACATCAGTATGACGAACTGGGGCAGTTGAAAACAAAAAAACTCGCGCCGGATCATAATAGCGGTACCGGGCTGGAAACCCTGGACCATGAATACAATATCCGTGGCTGGCTTAAAGGAGTGAACAGGGATTATGCTACCGCCGTTACAAGCGACCGCTATTTTGGTTTTACACTTGGTTATGATGTTGGTTTTAGCAAATCCCAATACAATGGCAATATCAGCGGCAGCAAATGGCGCAGTAAAGGCGATGGTGTGCAACGGGCTTTTGGCTATGATTATGATGCGGCAAGCCGCCTGCTGAAAGCGGATTTTACACAGTATAACGGCTCCTGGAATCAGAACGACCAGGTAAACTTTGATGTGAAAATGGGTACGTTTAATCCAACAACAGGGGTGTCCAATAATGACGCGTATGACGCCAACGGAAATATTTTAAGAATGCAGCAATGGGGGTTAAAGGTCAACAGCAGCAGCAAGATCGACGACCTGTTTTATTATTATTCAGACAATAGTAACCGTTTAAGAAAAGTATATGATGGTGTTACAACGGATAATAAGCTGGGTGACTTTACGGATAAAATCAATATGCCGGGCGAGTATTCATTTGACGCCAATGGAAACATGATAGCCGATTACAATAAAGGCATCCAGGAAATATGTGGTATAATAACCTGCGAGCCGGGTATAACTTATAATCATTTAAATCTTCCTCAAACAATAATAGTAACCGACGTTATGACCGGAATGGAAAAAGGAAGAATTGAATATGTATATGATGCTGCCGGGGTAAAACACAAAAAAATGGTTTCCGAGATACAGGGAGGTTCAGCGCTGCCTGTTAAAACCACGCAGTATATCGGCGGCTTCGTGTACGAGGATAATGTATTACAGTTTATCGGCCATGAAGAAGGAAGGATAAGATACAAGCCGGCTGTTGGCACAACTCCTGCATCTTTTGAATATGATTATTTTGTAAAAGATCACCTGGGAAATGTAAGAATGGTGCTTACTGATGAATACCGGCAGGTAACCTACCCTGCTGTCACATTAGAAAATACTGCTCATAATGGCAGCGATGCGGTAACTACGGAGTCGCAATATTATACGATTGATGCCTCAAAAATTGTGGCAAACCCTGCTGGCAGTGATACTTATCCGAATAATAATGGCAATCCTCCTATGAATAATAACCCCTATAGTAATACAGGTGTCACTACGACAAGGATATATAAAACCAATGCTACAACAAATAAAATCGGACTGGGTATTACCCTGAAAGTGATGGCAGGCGATGTCATCAATATTTATGGAAAAAGCTATCATAAAAAACCTGTAGGCGGTAGCTATACCAGCCCGGTATCTAATGTATCAGTAGCCGATATCATTAATTCTTTTATTAATAGTGGTATTATGGTCGACAAAGGAATTGCAGGCCCTACCATAACAGGGGCTCCCGGTTTCCCTTCGTCCGTACCCAGCCTTATCGGCAACCAGCCCGCACAAACAACCGAACTGCCCAGGGCTTCCATCAACTGGATCGTATTTGATGAACAATTTA
>CAZGSG010000651.1:0-1956 GCA_964528095.1 uncultured Terrimonas sp. | reverse complement strand
GCCCAGGTTATTCAGTTCACCATTCGGCGTTTCTACCACACTTGTATTCAAAATGCGTAAGAGATTGAGACGGTTGGAATCATTGCTTGATGCGCCGGCTGTCCATGCATTCGATGCAGGGTTGTATCCATACCCCTGCGCGCTAAGTACAGCATCCTGCATCATGAACACGGTGAACTTTGCAGCAGGATTGGTGATAATGCTGCGCATTTCCATATCCAGCAACCGGGTCATGATCGAAAACTTGGGGTTCAGGTAAGCTTTACCGTATACCGTGGAAAAAACATTGGGCTCATTGACCTTATCTGTGCCATAGAAAAACCCATTGCTCAATACTTTTTTATCGATAATATTTGATTGCAGGCTGAGATAAGAAGGTTCGCCAAGAAAATTAAACGTGGAATTGAATTTAGCCGGCCATACGGTGGACTGCCACATATGAGAGTTGAGCAGATCGGCGATCACATTCAGCGGTAATGAATTCACAGAACCGTATCCTTCGCGCAGGATATTGTCCAGGTATTTTAATAATGTATCGTTCTTTGGCGCAAATAAGGTCCAGCCCTCTCTTTGCCCATCATTGTCCTGTTGTTTGAAATAATTTTCATTATTCAATGAAAACGCCAACAGGTTGGAATATACTTTTACAAATACATTCTTGCTGCTGCCGGAAAGTACCTGGAACCGGCGGCTGGCATCTACATTTTGCAGGAACTGCACCATGAATCTATCGTACAGATTCCTGAACTGGCTGAATTCCGGCTTTGTCCGGAGATACTGGTCGATGCTGGGTTGAGGAGTAACTACTTTATCGATAATATGGATCACCCCATTTTCTGCTGCGATATCCTGGCTGGTTACTTTAGCGTTGCCTACATTGAAACCACTGAAAATACTATTTGGATAAAAAAATGTATAATCAGTCGCGGTAAGTCCTTTCGATGTAAAATACGCATTGGTGAAAAAAGAAAGATGTTTGTTATTATTATCAGCAGACACATAATAACTGGTACCACCCGCATTGTTCCTGTTGGAAGCTACCGACATGAGTTTTTCCCCTGCGACTGTTGTATCCTCATAAAAGCCTGTATAGTTGGCAGTACGTCTTTTAAATGCTCCGTCCGGCACCCAGCCCAGGCTTGATTGATAATCATCAAGACGGTCTTTGTTAAATGCGTTATATACCAGCAGGTATTGCACAATGCTTTGTGCCGTTACAGAATCAATGACATCTACGTTTGCAATATTCCTGCTTTGCAAATAACCGGCGAACTCGGTATCTTTTTCAAAAGCAGAATCGGTTGGCGCGAAGATCGTCCAGTAACCGGCCGAACTCAACGTCTGCTTATAGCCGCTTTTGTCAATCAACGAAAGAAATTTTCCAAACTTACCTGCAGTTTGCAATTGCTGGTAGATCGGAGCCTCCAGGTTGGCCGGCGGTTCATAGTACGCATCAAAATTTTTTTTACAGGAAAATAAAACTGTAAAAAGCGTAATGAGAAGTGTACCGTTTTTTAAATAATTATTCATAAAATAATCAGGGCGTTTATACTGGAAAACCGTTTTAATTGGGATTGCGGGAACACATCTTTCAAATGCGGAATATTCCCGCCTGATAAAGCGACTACTGGTCTATAATAAATAAAGGGTAAAAAGCACTTCCATAGAAAGGATCGTGCAAATGCAGAAAAGGAGACAACCAATTTGTTCATACAGCAGTAGTTAATTCAGCAATCGAATCAGGCAATCAGGCAAATAAGAATCTCTTCCATCTTATTTAACGATTTAAAAATACCAGTTCACAATAAAATAACTGTCCTGATGCATCCTGACAATGAGGCCTGCACAAAAGAATGGCCTGTTTGTATGGCATACCGGAAATGTATAACAGTGCTGCCGTATTCGTTGAAAACAAGTCCCAGAGCGGGTATGGAGAAGATTTGAAGTTACCAGGCG
>CAZGSG010000650.1:0-1959 GCA_964528095.1 uncultured Terrimonas sp. | reverse complement strand
GGGAATAATGCTGCCATCTATGGGTTGAAAGGGCCCTGACGGATCACATTCACTAAAAAAAGCGCCCCGGATTTTCCGGGGCGCTTTTGGGTTCTATCATAAAAACCTAATTCAGGCAGGCAGACCGCAGCCCGGATACACATTGGTCATTGAAAGACTCCTCCGGGGCGGTGTTTTTCAGATAACACACTGCTTTATCGCCGCCCTGGTTTCCGGGAAAAACGAAAGTGTAAGATACACAATTCGGATCGTTGACACAGGCCTGCATGCAGGGTGTGGCATCATACCCATCCAGCAGGAAGTTGTAATAATCGGAGCCATAGCGATCGGTGTTGGGGCTCATGCATGCGCCTGATGCGGATGTGGACGAAGATGCCGGAAACCACCAGGTATCACTATCGCATGGGTGTTCTTTTGAGGAAGGGTAGGGGTTCCCGCACCATTTTCCGCCGATCCCGCCGGCCGCACTATCACAAAACTTTACATTGTCTGTCCGCCCCAGGAACTCCACGTTATCCCAGGGATCATATCCGCTGTATATCGAGCCATTAAGCACATTATGATTCATCGTGGCATTTGATTTGGCTTCCCCAACATTATAGGCAAAGGTCACATCTGTGTACCTTTCCGCCCCCCCGCTGCAGTCTTCCATCTTCGGTGTTACCGGGATGTAAATAAAATCCTCTAAAATACCGGGCACCAGGTATCCGGCGGCGCTTTCCAGTTTTTCCTGCACCACATCCGTCTCATAGTCCTCGCACTGGTCGTGAGACGGGTACATGGCGTGCTTGTCCTCAGACACATAGATCACCGGGTGCGTTGCGCCAAAGCCATCATTCAGATCTTTATACATTACTGCATTTTCGGGTGTCTCATAAAAAGGGTCATAATGCCGTTTCCAGTAAATGCTTTCCAGGCGGGTATTCGTCCAGTTGCCGTTATTGGATACGAAAAAATAGATGGCTTCTGTATCGCCGCAATGCTTCCCGAAAAATTGGTCGAAAGGATCCATGATCAAGCCGGCAGTAGAATCGATCGGGTCGGTGAACCAATCGGTCCAATCCCTGTCAAAATCAGCGCCGTCATCCATGTCATACAGGAAAACATAAACCAAAATCGCGCCTTCCTTGCCGCTGTGGTGGCGGATGGGTGAAACCTGGTGGAGCTGCATGACAGTATCAACACTTTCCGTTTCATCTTCATCATAGATCAGATAAGGCGAGTATTTCCGCGCCAGCATGAGCTCGGTGGCATCGTCAATCCCATCTTCATCGGTGTCTCCCGGGATAGGAGC
This sequence comes from uncultured Terrimonas sp., assembly GCA_964528095.1. Classification (GTDB taxonomy): domain Bacteria; phylum Bacteroidota; class Bacteroidia; order Chitinophagales; family Chitinophagaceae; genus CAZGSG01. Next base: position 665 of record CAZGSG010000650.1, on the reverse strand, counting down.
TGCCTTTATCGGCAGATCGGGATCTTTGCCGGGTTCCGCGCCTGCTGTTGTGATACCGCTGACAAGCTGGATCATCAGAACTATGATCAATATGGAAAGAAATTTATGCCCTTTCATTGCTCCTCCTGACGGTTGTTTGAAAAAAACCCAATATGAGAATTCTGATCGGTGATGGCGCAGTGCTTTCAGGGGCTTAAAAAAGAATAATTAATATTGTATAAAAAAAAGATCGGTTTTACAACCATTAATTTATTGATACAAATTCTGAAAAACCACCAAAAATTTTGAGATCCGGTGCCGTAGATTTAACGTTCAAATAAAAAGGGTGCGGTTTTTCCGCGCCCTAAACTTTGTACAGGGCACGTTCTCAAGTCAAGCTCTTCGAGCAAGATGACAATACTGAACGAGGTGTTTGCGAGAGTTGCTTAAAATAAGAATCGTTGGCTGAGCTTGTCGAAGCCAACGGTTTGTTAGGCGCAGATCGGCGCCGGAGGGATATTTTTATTTTGTAGCACAAAACAATAAGACAGTAGGCATTTCATAATATTATACAAATGTATAACATAAAATAGGTTGGGTTGAGCAAATCAACTCGGAAACGGTGCACAGCCTCCTGACAGGATTGCGAAGCTGACTGGCAGGATACCCGCTGGGTAAACCCAACT
>CAZGSG010000649.1:0-1991 GCA_964528095.1 uncultured Terrimonas sp. | reverse complement strand
TGGCTAAAAAATATGATGTTCCGGTATATGTAAAATCAACATTTTCCGATGAAGGCGGAACACTTGTAACTAAGGAGGATAAAGATATGGAAAGAGAAATATTATCGGGCATAACTTATGATCGTGATCAGGCGAAAATCACCGTGGTCCATGTTCCTGATCGACCTGGTGTGGCAGCTAAATTGTTTACGCCATTGTCTGAACACAACATCATTGTCGATATGATTATCCAAAATGCCAGTTTGGAAGGTTTTACCGACGTTACTTTTACTGTTTCCAAAAAGGATTTGAAAGAAGCGCAAGTAATTATCCAACAGACGGCAGAAACCATTGGCGCGAAAAAGGTTGAAGTTGATGATCAAGTTTCCAAAGTATCAATAATTGGTGTTGGTATGGCCAGTCATGCCGGCGTCGCAGCAAAAATGTTTTCAGCGCTCGCCGATGAAGGAATTAACATTATGATGATCAGCACATCGGAAATTAAGATTTCCTGTGTTATCCAAAGAAAATATACGGAACTCGCGATAATGGTACTCCATGATGCATTTGGTTTAGAAAAAAAATCCTGATATTCAGAAACAGAATATGTGTGTCAACCAAATAAGGGGATTAATCGTAATATTATTGTTTTTATCGATCATCCCCTTTATTGTTTTTTTTAACAATCTTTTCTTCAATGCCAAAATCCCTATCCTGATCAACCAATACAATGATTCGATAACAGTGGCAGTTCAGAGTAATGATGCCGGCGAAAGTATCTATTTTACGGAACCTGCCACAAGCGCCAATAAATTATTCGAGCTGAGTGGCTTAGACCGGAGAAGTTCACCGGATTTCATGCTGGAAAACGGCATGAAATTGATAATACCTCCAGACAAAGCCGAAAAAATCTCGAAGACAAGAATTGATAATGCCCGCAGGATGATGCTGGGCATGCCCATCGATCTGAATACGGCAACAGCAGATGATCTGCTACTCATTCCCGGCATTGGTGAAAAAACGGCGCAAAATATTTTAAAGTTAAGAAATAGAAAAGTCCGTTTCCGGAATATTGAAGAAATAATGGAAGTAGAGGGGATAAAGGAAAAGAAGCTGGCCAAGTTAAAACAATATTTATATTTGCATAAGAAGCAGGAAGCTATTTACTGAATGAGTTGTAAAAACTCAACACCCGGTTTATATAATTTCTTGTTTCCCGATAAGGCGGCACCTGGTTATTGTATTTGGAGACAGCGCCTTCGCCCGCATTATAAGCAGCTAGCGCCAGGGGTAGATTCCCCCGATAAAGATTGAGCAGGTACCTGAGGTAACGTACTCCGCCTTCTATATTTTTTTCCGGATGAAATGCATCCTCAACTTGTAGTTGCGAGGCTGTGGACGGCATCAGCTGCATAAGTCCCTGGGCGCCTACAGGCGAAACTGCTTGATGATTAAAGTTTGACTCCGCTTTGATAACCGCTTTGATTAAAGCGGGATCAATTTTATGTTTGCCGGAGGCCGCGATGATAAGCTGATCATATTTATTTATATCAATATTGCGACGGAAAAGAATCCTTTTTTCTTTAAGAACAAGAACATACTTGGCATTAGGAATGGATGGGACATTCGTCAAATGCAATACACCCTCTTCGTCAACATACTTGAAAATGTCGGCAACTGCTAAATTGGTCGCAGCAAAAATAAAATAAACAGCCAGGAATGAAAAGATTATCTGAATAACGATAATTTTATTTTTTCTTCTTAGCGCTTCTGAATTATTATCCATAACGGAAAGTTACTGAGGAGTCCCCCATCCACGATAAAGGAAAACTTCGGCGTCACTGGTTTGCCCGCTTTGCGTGGGGCGACAGGCTGCCGAACGACAACGGGATCGAAAAAAAACGGAATACTCGTGCTCATCCTGATCGCTCTGGCAATCGACAATTTGCTGGGCTCGATTCCATAGTTCGCGATATCGTCGGGAAGCACGATCAGCTTGCCATTCGTAATAT
>CAZGSG010000648.1:0-2000 GCA_964528095.1 uncultured Terrimonas sp. | reverse complement strand
AATAAATCCACCGTGCGTATCGGGCTGGTACAATGGCAGATGCGGGATTATGGCAGCCTGGAAGGGTTTCTCCAACAGGTCGAATACTTTATCGATGCGGTAAGCGACTACGGATCCGACTTTGTGGTATTCCCGGAGCTATTCAACTCACCACTGATGAAGGAATTTAACCAGATGGATCCGGCCGGCGCTATCAGGGGAGTGGCGAAGTACACCGATGGGCTGCGGGAAATTTTCCAGCAACATGCAGTGGCCTATAATGTAAATATCATTTCCGGTAGTATGCCCATCGTGATTGATGAAGTGCTTTACAACATCTCTTACCTGTGCCGCCGCGATGGTACTTACGAGCAATACATTAAAATACATCCCACTCCGGGCGAAGTGTCGGCCTGGGGTATTAAAGGAGGCAGTGAGATAAAAGTGTTTGATACAGATTGTGGCAAAATAGGTATTCAGATCTGCTATGACGTGGAGTTCCCGGAACCATCCCGTATTTTGGCGGAGCAGGGCATGCAAATCCTTTTTGTGCCGTTTATGACGGATACGCAGCACGCCTATAACCGCGTACGTTTTTGCGCGCAGGCCAGGGCGGTGGAAAATGAATGCTATGTAGCCATTGCCGGTTGCATCGGTAACCTGCCTAAAGTAAACAACATGGATCTGCAATATGCGCAATCTTCTGTATTCACTCCATCGGATTTTGCATTTCCCGTAACCGGTATCAAGGCAGAATCTACACCAAATACAGAGATGGTGGTGATTGCAGATGTGGATCTGGTGCTTTTAAAAGAATTACATGCCTTTGGAAGTGTGCAAACCAAGAAAGATATGCGTAAAGATCTTTATGAAGTAAAATGGAAGAAAAAGTGATTACCAGTTAGTTACTGAACATATATTTTCTGTCATATTTTATGACAGAAAATATATGACGATACAAGGGAAGTTGCACCACATAGGGGATTGCGGCTTCCCTTTTTAGTTGTAGATTTAAGTAAATCCCCTTAGTTATGAAAGATGCAGCCTATTATCCTTCCTGGAGGAATCTTTCCAAGTACAAACAGTATTTCGCCTACTTTAGTGAGTATATCCGGTATAAGGACTGGAACTCTCTCAAAGCCTCCCTCAAACTCGTTTTATTAAACAAGCCAACACCCAACGGATGGAACGCCACCTCTGCCATGGGGCATTTCCGGATAAGACCAGGTACCACTGATTTTCAATTCATCAACTATGCCTATGAGAAGGCGGTTCGCAACTACCTGAAACAGCAACTGGATCAGGGAAAGCTGGATGGTTTCATAGATATCGGCGCCTGCATCGGTGAATATGATATCTGGTTAGGTCGTTTGGGTGTGCGCTGCGTTGCTTTTGAACCAGTGAATTTCAGAGCGGTGGAGGAGAATATAAAGCTCAATAATGTGGGAGACAAGGTAACGCTCTTTGCCTGCGGCCTGGGTAGTCACCAGGAAAAAGTAAACTTCAACGTAATGAACACCGTTACCGGTTCCAGTTATATAGATCGTGATAACCGGGAAGGCGGAAATATCCCGATTGAAAAACTGGATGACCTCGTACCTGAACTTGGATTTGCACCCGGTAGTTTGTTGGTAGTAAAACTGGATGTGGAAGGAATGGAGACAGAAGTGCTGGAAGGAGCCAGGCAATTTATCCGGCAAACCCCTCAGCTGCGTATTATTTTTGAGCGTTATGAAGGTGACAATACTGTAAACGATAAATTGAGCTCGCTGGCAGATTTTACTTTTGAAAGACTAGACCGGTTTAATTTTCTGGCGATAAAAAAATAACGGTCACCGATCTTTTTTTGTGGGGGTAATATGCCCGATGGGTGTCTTATATTCGTGCTTTATACCATGAAAAAATGGTTGATGGCTGAAAAATAAATAATGTTTTATTTGAATACATAAGTGATTTCGCCAATTTATTCGACATCCTTTTTTCAGTTATTTTTTATGAGATAAATAATTCATTGATAAATG
>CAZGSG010000647.1:0-2007 GCA_964528095.1 uncultured Terrimonas sp. | reverse complement strand
CTGTCTACAGCAGAATTTGAAAAACAGCCTGATGCAAATCCAGGTGCACCAAAAACAAGACCCCGGGTCTTGCCTGGTACATTCCAGGTACTGGTAATGGGGCCTGCTGCCATGTGATGAGCAATATAAAAAAATGAAACAACTCTTTTTTCTTTTATGTTTTGTGATTACAGCAGCAAGATCAGTTGCGCAGGCGCATGCAATCGATTATTTTATTAACCGGGCATTGGAGAATAGTCCATTATTAAAAGAGTACCGCGACCAGGCGGCATCTTTATCGCTGGACAGCCAGTTGATACGTGCTGCCCTGCGACCGCAGCTTAATGGCGTTAGCACCAATAGTTATGCGCCTGTTATTGCAGGCATAGGGTATGATAATGCAATAACAAACGGAGCGCAGGTTTCGGCAATGCTTGTGGCCAGCAAGTCCTTTGTGAGCAATAAAAGTATTGCCTCAAGGGTAAAAGACCTGCAATTGCAAAGCCTGGTAGCAGGTAATTCAGCGAAATTGTCGGAGAAGGATATTCAGAAACTGGTAACCGATCAGTATATCACTACCTATGGGGGGCAATTGCAGGTAAACTTCAACGAGCGGATCAATGGCCTGTTAAGAAAGGAGGATAGCCTGCTTAAAAGACTTACCCAGGCCAACGTGTATAAACAGGCTGATTATCTCAGTTTTGTGGTCACCCTGCAGCAGCAACTGCTTAATACTTCGCAACTGCGGATACAATATGCCCTGGATTATGCCACGCTTAATTATGTAGCAGGCATTACGGACACAACGATGCAGCCCCTGCCTGATCCGGAATTAAGTCTTACTGAACCGGGGGATTTCACGAATAGTGTTTTTGCCCGTCAATTTGTATTGGATAGTTTGAAACTGATCAATGACAGGACGGTCGTTGATATCAATTACCGGCCTTCCATTACCGCATATGCCGATGCCGGGTATAATTCTTCGCTTGCGTATAAGCCCTACAGGAATTTTGGAGCCAGCGCTGGTCTCAGTCTCTCTATACCGATCTATGATGGGAAACAAAAAAAGCTGCAGTATTCAAAAATCAGCATCCAGGAAAGGACAAGGCAAAATAAAAAACAATATTATTTGCAACAACACGAGCAACAGGTGCTACAACTACAACAACAGCTGCATGCTACAGATGAGTTGCTGAGCCAGGTAGATAAACAGATAAAGTATACGGAAACGCTGATCACCGTAAATGAAAAACTACTATCGACCGGTGATATCCGCCTGACGGATTTTATACTCTCGCTCAGTAATTATTTTACAGCCAGGAACCTGGTCACGCAGAACTATATAAGCCGTCTGAAAATTGTGAACCAACTCAACTACTGGAGCCAATAAATAATTTGTTATGAAAAAGGGTGATCTATATATTGTATTGCTGGTGTTCATATCGCTTTCCTGCAACCCGCGTTCCGCATCTTCACCGGCAGAAACCCTGGCAGAACCGGATATTGTAACACCGGTAACCCTTACTGCTATCAGTAATGAACCCATGACAGAATATATCGAGTTGAATGCCACTTCTACCTTCCTGCAAAAGAATTATATAAAAGCGCCGGGCAGCGGGTATATTACTGCTGTCAATGCCCGCGTAGGACAGGTGGTTGGAGCAGGAAATAGTCTTTTCTCGATAAGAACACGGGAATCGCAAAGCATTGGTAATACGATCAACCTGCTGGATACTTCTTTTCGTTTTTCCGGTGCAATGAATGCCGGCAGCGGAGTGGGGGGCTATATCTCAGAAGTAGATCATCAAACAGGTGATTATGTGCAGGAAGGTGAACAACTGGCTGTAATAAATGATACCCGGAGCCTTGTCTTTATACTCAGTCTTCCTTTTGAACTGAGGTCTTACCTGGTTGATAAAAAAAAGGTGGAACTCTTATTGCCAGATGGTAAAAATATTGGCGGTACCATTGCCAGCGTATTGCCCATGATGGATTCCGTATCTCAAACACAGCAGGTCATCATTCATG
>CAZGSG010000646.1:0-2031 GCA_964528095.1 uncultured Terrimonas sp. | reverse complement strand
CGCAGGTTGTTATTGCGCATTTGACGAACCGTTGGTGGCCAACAGCAACAGAGAATATATTATCCTTTTCCTGATCATATTTTTTTAATTTGAACATTCGTCAGGTAATACACATTTTTTTCATTTACATAAAAATTTATCTTCTTCATTACAGAACCCTGCATGAAAGCCGAGGCACATTCGTACACTTTTGTGTTGTTGCTAAAAATGGCGATGGTTTCTCCTTTTTTTCGGATGGTGATGGTTACCTTATTCACCGGTTTACTTCCTGTAAAATCTGCAATAGAATGGTAGCTTCCGGTTTTACAATCAGAACCTCCAAAGAGCAACTCTATCCATCCGGAAGCGTCTTTCCTGTTCATATCACCGGGCGAAACGCTTACAACATATTTCTTATCCCCGTTCTTGCCTGAAAACATAAAGTTGGTTTCAATACCGGGTGTACCCCAGGGCACATCGCCTTTGTGCACCAATAAATCGTAACTTATTTCCAGATCTCCGCTTATTGGAAGCGAAATATCTTTAGGCGAAGCATTTCCTTTTAGTTTTATCCATTTACCTTCTGCGCCGTCAATTGTGGTAACAGTTGGCTTTTCTCCCGATTGCGCCCCTTCTGTATTCCAGTTTTTTGGTGTGGCTGCTTCTGCAGTGGAAGAAAAATCATCAAACAAAACGATGGATTTATCGCCGACTTTTTGTTTTGCTGTTGCAGAATATTCTGTGGCTTCTTTTTTATTCCCCGATTGTGTTGCATTCAGGAATTGTAATGGGCTGTATGGCTCAATTACTTTTTCATTCCCCCAAAAATATTCATACACATAGTTGTAATTAAACCGGCTTACAAAATTGTCCATCAACTGCACAAAGCCGCCGTAACCGGTTTCAATTGGATTGCCTAACTTAAACACAATCCATTGCGGGCCGCCAGTGGCGCAAGCTTCTTTTACACCTTTTTTTAAGCGCAGTAAAGGGTAATTGGTAGAGGAAGAAACTACCTTGCCCCATCGGTCAAGGTTTTGAGTTGTTTTTTCTGTCTGTATCCAATTGGGTAATTTTCCGCTGCTGCCAATATTGGCTAAATCAATGATATCTATCTGTCGTTCTATAGTATTAAAATATGCAAATTTGTTTTCCTGTTGTTTTAGTTGCTCTTTTAAAACCTGCATGCCCTTTTTTGCATATTCCAGGTAGTTTTCATAAATCAGATTTCGGTTTAATGCAAATTGGTGAAGCCTGGGAAACTGGCTTTCCAATTGCCGTAAAAATTCACCTACAGTGACCTGCTCAAAGGGAAGCGGCTGCTTATTCCTGGTCATAATTATTACATATGACAATTCATTTTCTATCGGGTACAGATAATGCAGGTAAGCTTGCAGGTTTACGCTGCTGGTAAAATTTCTATAAGTAGTCATCTTATTGAGCCTTTCTTTTTCATATTCCCCTTTTTGCCCAATTGCATAATCCGGCATAGTACAGTAATAGTCGGTAGCGGAAGACAACGCAACTATTTGTTTGGTAATCAGCTCTACGTTATTGGTCATTATATCAAGCCGGGTATAGCAATGGTTTCCGGATGTCGGGAAGAATTTATGTGTGCTTGTTTTAGAAAGACAATAATGAAATTTAGCAAAAGCACCATAAGAATTGGCAAGTGCAAAGCGGTTGTCTTTTTCAGCTTCTACGACGTCATAAGCTTTTGTGCCTTTATTTTTTGAAGCAGCGGGCGTATAGAGGTTCAGCTTTATTTCACCTAACAGGCCGGTAGGTTTATAGGTTTGTTGCAGCCAGGCACCTATTTTTCTGCTCATGTCAGTTTGGTTCAGGGGATAACTCCAGCCGTTTTGGGTAACAGGTTTTGAAGGTTCATTTTGCAGAGGGGTTAGCCACCCTATTTCAATATTCTCAATGTCACTTTTATTGGAGTATATGCCACGACTGTCAACCGGTTGGGCATTTGCATGGTCCAGTAATAGCAAGAAAAAAACGATTTTTATGCATCTCATCTCATTAATTTTATTTAGTTGAAAACTC
>CAZGSG010000645.1:0-2033 GCA_964528095.1 uncultured Terrimonas sp. | reverse complement strand
TAAAAAAACATGGCTTGAGTCCGGCTATAAAGTATAACATCACGCGGGATAGAATACAGAAAAATGAAGTGCCGAAAATTCTCGGGAATGATATCACACTATATGAGAATTTTAATCAATATTTGTGGTGTATGTGTTATGCAATTCTTGTCTTATTTGAAGAGGGGATAAACAAACCTATAATCGAAGATAGATTCACTGGGACTATGGATTTAAAAAATGATTTGATAGTTGAAGCGTATGGTATTTTTGAACAAGGGATGTCTCTTTTTTCAAAATACGATAGAGAATCATTCTATATACTCGCAAATCCTGAACAATATGATCCTATTGAACAATCTTATGTTGGGAACGTGAATGCAATATATGCATCCGCAATGGTGTTTATTTTGATTCATGAATATGCGCATCATTTATTTGACCATCCGCCAAAAGATTTGCCAGAAATTATGGTAAAACAAGAAATTGAAGCTGATTCATACGCAATGCAAAAACTCTCCGAAAGTTTCAATTCTGATCTTGGTGCAACGCATAAAACAGGAATTATTGTGGGATTGTGTGCTCTTGTGCTATGCAATAGAGCGCTGAGTGGTGGGAAAACCCATCCCGATCCCGAAGATAGAATTAGGTTAGCACTTGAATTCATAGCACCTCCTCACAAACATTATCTATGGGGTTTAGCAGGCTTTGCCTTACAGCTGTGGAATATTGAATATGAGGTTAATCTTAAGTTGCCTTCAGAATTTGAAGATTATTTTGATTCATTTTTTCAGAGTTATCATGCAATCAAAGATAACAAACGTCTAAAATAGCCATCCAGTGACAAAGAAGAAATATCAAGAATCGCTGACGAAACTTTACAAGAAATACGTTAACTTATCCTAATGAGTCGAATAGACGTAAATATTAATCCCACCGTGTTGACATGGGCAAGAGAGGAAGCCGGCTACGATCCTTCTGAAATTGCATTGAAGGTGAAAGTTCCTGCCGAAAAATATAAAACGTGGGAACGAAGCGGTGAGAAAGTACCTCTCGCCAAGTTGAAAGATATAGCCAACTGTTATAAACGCCAACTAGCAGTTTTCTTTTTGCCCAAAGCCCCGGAGAAAATCAGCAAGCCCAAAGATTTTCGGAACATTGCTACAACAAAGAGTAAACTTCCCAAAAAAGTGCTCTTAGTATTGCGGGATGTTATATACTACCGCGAAACCGCGCTCGAAATTAACGGAGAGATATATTGGAAAGATCGATATAGTTGGCTGGAAGAGGTTATAAATACTGATAAAAATTCCGAGCAACTGGCAGAGTGGCTGCGTGAAAAACTAAATATTAGTATCGAAGACCAACTCCATTGGAAAACACCGAGTGAAGCATGTCGCACGTGGAGAAATGCCGTCGAACGCCAATTGGGAATTCTAGTCTTCCAATTTCCGATGCCGCTAAAAGAAGTGCAGGGTTTTTGTTTTGCCGATGCCTACCCTTATGCTATCATTGTTAATTCCAATCATTCTTATACCGGGCGTCTCTTTACAATCTTTCACGAGTTGGCTCATATCATAAAACGTACTTCCGGGATTTGTTTGTGGAATGATATTACGGAAAAACAAAATGAAGAATGGGAATGCAATTCGTTCGCAGGAAATTTTCTCGTTCCAAAGAATACTCTCCAATCCACAGACAATCTCAAAGAAATTCAAATATATGCAAATAAGTTTAAAATTAGTCCGGAAGCGTATCTCCGAAGATTAAAAGATGAGAGCGAGATCAGTTCTCCAAAATTCTTTGCATTGCTGGATCAAATAAAAGCGGCGTATCCCACACTTCCACCAAGGAAAGTAATTATAAAGCCTGAGGTGAAAAGCAGAGCGAGCAGAGGAGAGACGTTTTACACTCTTGTTTTAGACGCGTTGAATCAAAATAGAATTTCTTATACACAAGCATCTGGGATGCTCGATCTGAATATCAGCCGGGTCATGCGTGAAGCCTAGTTCACAAAATATCTATTGCTTTGATACAAGCGCTTTGGTAACGCT
>CAZGSG010000644.1:0-2037 GCA_964528095.1 uncultured Terrimonas sp. | reverse complement strand
TAAACGGAGCTCCTGAAAATATCTATCTTGAACTTTCTGGTGCAGCTGTATTGAATGCGTCGGGTACCACAGATCTGTTATATGGTAATATCGGGGGGCAGTCCAGGGTAAATTCTTATGATCTCCACTCAAAAGTTGTTGAAATAAATACCTCCGGGCAAAGCAAGGCATTTGTGTTTCCGGTAACCAACCTGATCGTTGAAGCAAGCGGACAAAGCGAAGTATATTATAGGGGAACTCCTACCGGAACGGAATTACAAACAAGTGGACAGGCGAAGATTGTTAAGCAGTAATAATTAGCGGAACCCAATCAAATGGTTTGTAAAAAATTACCCTCCCTTTTCTTCATTCGCCGTATCAGCATTAATATTAGTGGAGTAGACTAAAAGGGTTTCATTCTCTACGAGTATTTCCTTTTCGAACTGAAGCCCCAGTTTCTTTAATAAAGCTATTGACTGAATATTTTCTTTCATCGTAGTAGCAAGAATGGTACTATGGGAAAAATCGTTGACCGCGCTATTCATGACCGTACTGGCAGCCTCAAATGCGTATCCCTTTCCATTATGTTCCGGTAGAAACGCGAACCCAATATCGTGATGGGACAGGTAAACCCGTTTGATAAAAGTAACAACTCCGACTGGCTCATCCCTTTCCCGTAGCCGTACTACCCAATAAGTGATTGCTGTATTTTCCAGGATCCGGCGGATATACGCTTCTGCATCTGCGTGATTGTTGACATTCCTGTTGCCGATAAACCGGATCCAACCGGCGGTGTTCACGAGCCTGGATATGAACACAGCATCATCGGTGCTGAGTTTATCAAGCGTAAGGCGATCGGTACTGAATACATCCTGCATACAGATTATTAAATGGTTTTAATGAAAGCAAATTTATCACAAACCAGCTTGCGTTATCTATCCCTTCTTTTTTTACCTTATACCTTTTCCCACCATTTTGAAACCGGATAGAACTTATTCAAAATAACAGGCTCTCCGATTTGCGGGGTAGTGATGTTTACGTTCAATTCAGCGGCTTTTTTGGAGACTCTTTGTACCGGCTCGTCCCAGGGATGAAAAGCCAGTGCAAATTTTGCCCAATGCACTGGTAAAAGCATTTTGGCTTTCAGATCAATGCTGGCCTGTACTGATTCCTCTGGCATCATGTGTATATGCGGCCAGTCTATGTTATACTGACCGGTTTCAAGCACCGCGAGATCAAAGGGTCCGAATTTTTCGCCGATCTGTTTAAAGTGAAGATCATAACCGCTGTCCGCGCCGATATAAATTTTATATTCACCTGCCTGTAAAACAAAGGAAGACCAAAGCGTTTTGTTTCGCTTCATCGTTCTTCCGGAAAAATGACGCGCAGGTGTGGCGGTCAGTTCCAACCCTCCGACGATATTTGTACTCTCCCACCAGTCCAGCTCAGTAATAATGCGCTCATCTATTCCCCATGAAATAAGATGTGCGCCCACACCAAGTGAAGTAATGACCGACCTGATCTTTGGTTTTAGTTTTATGATACTCCGATGGTCAAGGTGATCATAATGATCATGTGTGATAATCAAAAGGTCTATATCCGGCAGGTCCTCAGTTGTATAAGCATCGGATCCTGGAAAACTGTGGGCACCAAAAGAAAATGGCGAAGCGTTGCCACTCAATACGGGATCGACCAGAATATTTTTGCCATTGATCCGTAGAAAATAAGAAGAATGACCAAACCAAATCAGAAAAGGATTTTTTTCCTGTATGTCCTTCAGGTTTGTTTTAACCGGGGTCAATTCATTCGGGGGCGCCGTATTCCTCGGTTTATTAAGAAACTTCCATAGCATTTTCATCATGGAACTGTCAGCCGCCATCATTGCCGTTGGAGAGAAATTCTGGAAGCTGCCGTTCCTGTATTGGGACGAGCGTCTGAGGGTGTTTATTTTATCACCAGAAGGATTTTCGCCAAACGATTTAAAAATAGCCATGCAACAGGTATTATTAGTCAAAATTAAGGACAAAGAAACTGGCAATGGCTTTATACCAGTTTTGT
>CAZGSG010000643.1:0-2049 GCA_964528095.1 uncultured Terrimonas sp. | reverse complement strand
AAGGTATTTGTTTTATTCGCCCATTGCCTGGTTTGTTATTCTGGCATTCTATGTTATAAATGCAGTCTTTTTCTTTGAATGGCTGATAAGGATGGCAGCAGCCCTAGACGCAGGAAAGGAGGCTGTGGAAAATTTTCTGGGATGGATGGTCGGTATAACAAAATCCATGCACTTTGAAGTAACCAGGGAATTTTTTAAATACCTCCATCTGTTTATAGCACTATTGACAATGGGTGTTGTTAGCCGGGAAATCAATACCGGTTCAATTAAATTATTGTATTCTTCACCTGTTAAGAACAGGGAAATAATAGCAGGTAAATATGTAGGAATAGTTTTGTTCAGCTTTATTTTTCTGCTGGGTACTGCTCTTTTAATGTTTACAGCCATTGCAATTATTGATATTAGTTTTCCCCCTGAGTTTCTGGCTGTTCTACTTTCACTGTTTTTACTAATAAATACATATGCAGCCATTGGTCTGTTTTTTAGTTGTATAACTAATTATCAGATTGTAGCAGCAGTATTCACTTTCTTGCTGGTGTACGTGTTGGATTCGCTATTGGAATTTGGGCAGAAATACGATTTTGTTCGCACTGTTACCCAATTACTGACCACGAAGTATAAACCTTACCAGATCGCTACCGGTCTGCTTTCCAGTAAGACCTTGCTTTATTTTGGATTGATGATTGTAATGTTTCTTTTGTTTGCAATGATCCGGATAAGAAGTACACGTGTAGCTACCCCCCGGCGAACTACAGCATTTCAATACATTGCTGTTTTCGTGGTTACTTTGGTAATTGGTTATGTAAGTTCCATTCCCGGTTTTATTTTTTACAAAGACCTGACTAAGAACCAGATCAATACATTGCATCCTTCAACGCAGGAAGTGATCAGGAAGTTGGATGGGTCGCCACTAAAAGTTACGCTGTATGTTAATCTGCTACAAAAGTTCGACAAGTTTGGTTTTCCCGAACACAGGCTTATATACAAGGCGGGGCTTTGGGATGAATATCTTCGTTTTTATCCGAATATTCAGTTCAACTATGTTTATTATTATGCTATTAAAGACGGTGATAGTACACTTTACAAGCAATACCCCGGCAAAAATATAGATGAGATTGCAGCCATTAAAGCTGAGATCTTTGGTGAACGTACATCTCTGTTCAAACCCGGAACTTCAATCGATAATTTTCATGAGTTGGAGAAGGAGGATTTTAGAACGATGATGAAGGTTGAATACAAAAACAAGCAAACATATATAAGGACAATCTTTGGTGGGGGCGCTTACCCACATCAAATGAATATTGCTGGTGGATTGATGCGCCTTGTCAGGGATACGAATGTTGTCATCACTTTTTTGTCAGGTAATTTAGAGCGAAGCCCTTTCAGGAATACTTCCAGAGACTATGGAAGATACACTGCTCAAAAATTTGAAAAACATTCTTTAATAGAAAGGGGCGTAGATTTAGATACTATTTCAGTAAAAGAGAATGACATTCCTCAGGATGTGCAGGTATTGGTAATAGCTGATTCAAAAGTTGAATATTCTCCGGTTGAAGTGGAAAGGATAAATAAATACATAGCGGGGGGCGGGAATGCTATCATTTATGCAGAACCGGGCAAGCAATTCATTCTAAACCCTATAATAAACAAGCTGGGAGTGGTTGCAGAAGAGGGGATTCTTATACAAAATGATCAGCGCAGGCATCTTGTTACCGGTACAATGACTACAAAAAGCCTGACCATGTCTACGGAGATGGAAAGATTTGTATTGTTCCCTTCTTTGGGTAATGAGCGTTTGCACGATGCTGCTGCCATGCTATCGTATCAGCCGGTTGATGGATTTGAGGCAGAGCCGGTAATGGCCGTAAAAAATGATAAGAAGGTATGGCTAAAGAAAGGTGTATATGTTCGTGACTCTATTGCTCCTGTATTCAATAAGGCAGAAGGCGACCTGCAACTTGATGAATATACAATCGGTATTGCTTTGACCCGGAAAATAGCTAATAAAGAACAACGAATATTCATTACAGGTGATGCCGATTTTATGTC
>CAZGSG010000642.1:0-2058 GCA_964528095.1 uncultured Terrimonas sp. | reverse complement strand
CAGGTTTCGCAGGTAGTGGTGATAAGTGCAGTCATCACATACAAGCAGCATCGTTAGTTTGGTTTAAGGGCTATGAATGAACCTTTGGTAAGGCTCTATTGCAGAGAAGTACCCTATGTGGTGCGGAACCGCTATTGTATGGAGAAATAAATCAGGAAAGCGAAAAGCACATTATACTTCGCTTTTTTTGTTAAAATGGGGAATTTATCTTAAATTACATCAAAATACGCAGCATAATGCGGAATAGGATAATAAAATTGGGTGATATGATCCGCCAAAGACGAGAAGTATTAGGATTGTTACAGTCACAACTGGCAAGCATTTCCGGAGTAAGCACCCGCACTATTCAAATGATTGAGCAGGGGAAAGGGAATCCATCTCTGGAAACATTGCTCAGGCTTTCGGAAACAATCGGATATGATCTTGCATTTACATTGAAAGAACCTGGTTAAAAGTTTTGACAAATGAGATCAGCAAAAGTATTTTACAATGGAGAGTTAGCAGGCATCCTGTCAAAGTCGGCCGGCAAATACCGGTTCATTTATGACAAGAACTATCTGCACACTCCTGGCAGCAAGCCGGTAAGCCTTACTTTACCCTTGCAGGAAGCACCATACGAAAGTGATATTCTTTTCCCCACGTTTGTGAACAGACTGAGTGAAGGAGTAAACAAAGCTATACAGACCAGACTGCTGAAAATCGATGAAAATGATTATTTCAGTTTATTGCTGGCAACGGCTACTTCCGATATTATTGGTCCGATAACATTCAGTGAAATTCATGAAGCTACCTGAAATTAAATATTGTCCCTGCACACTTCAACCTGGCTTTACAACTTACAGCCCGGCTGGCCAGCAACAATTATTTGGAAATCGTTCCAAAAAGGTTTCTCATATTTTGTCGCTTTCTCCACCGGGCAAAAACAATGCGCAGACGAAAGTCATTAATGAAAGGCTAAAACACGTCAGCTTTAGTGGCGTACAGGGAAAAATCAGTCTTAAGCTGGAAAAAAACAGATTAGTGGTTGCAGAATCCAACGGCACGCATATCTTAAAACCCATACCAGCCGAAAGGTTTGACCGGCTAACGGATCTGCCGGCTAATGAGCATGTGACCATGCAAATTGCCAGGCAGGTATTTGGTATCAGAACAGCTGCCAGCGGAATAATATTCTTTGAAGACGGCACCCCAGCCTACATTACACGAAGGTTTGATCATAAGCCAGACGGAATAGGCAAATACCAGATAGAAGATTTTGCCTCAATGTTAGCGAGATCTCCGGAGCACGAACAAGACAGCTTTAAGTATGATGCATCTTACCTCGATATTGCTACCCAGATCAAAAAGAGTATAGCAGCAGCACCGGTTGCCTTACTGGAATTTTTCCGGCTGGTTGTCTTTAATTACATAGTCGCTAACGGAGACGCACACCTGAAGAATTTTTCAATACTGGAAACTTCGGATACAGACTATTTGCTTGCTCCTGCCTACGATCTCATATGCACTGCGTTGCACATCGACGACAGCAGTCTGGCACTGAAAGATGGTTTATACAAACTGGATTATGAGGAGGAAACTTTTGGTACCTATGGATTTTATACTGCAACTTCATTCATAGTTTTTGCAGAAAAAGCCGGAATCAATCCTGCCATGGCTGCAACAATTGTGGAAGACTTAATCCAGGGTGCACCGAAAGCAAAGGAATTAATTAAGCTCAGTTATCTGAGTAAAGAAGCAAAAAAGGAATACCTGAAAATAATTGATACCCGGGTACGAAACCTCCAGTTCAAGTAGAATCGCGCACGAGCAACTTCGGCGCGAACATCCTCAAACCAGTCAGCAACGCAGCTGGCGGCCTGGCCGCATCTGACCGAAAAAGATCCATCAGCATCTGAATGGCTTCATGCGCGATGGCTTGTATGGGTTGCTCCAGCGCCGTAATGCCCGGGGTGTATAACCGGAAAGTTTCATTATCATCAAAACAAATAACAGCTATATCACCGGGAATGCTCAGTCCGCAACGGCGGATCGCTTCCAGGCCCGACATGCCCACGTAGT
>CAZGSG010000641.1:360-2070 GCA_964528095.1 uncultured Terrimonas sp. | reverse complement strand
TACTGTCCTGCTTAATCCATTTAATATGTCGGTGAGGAATTTTTATCTTAATATTAACGACGCCGCTTTCATTGAGTTCCAGATCACGGACCTTACCAATATCAAATCCGGAAAACACGACCGGCATACCTTCGGTAAATCCTTCACCTGATTTGGAAGAGAGCGTAAAGGTATAAACTTTTTCAAACACGCCTTTACCCCAGGCAATATAAAGCAAGGCAACCAATATGATTATGGATGTAATAACAATAAACAAACCTACTTTTAATTCGCGGCTCATAGCTCTCCGTATTTTTCTTTTAGCCACAAGTAATCATATATATGACAGGTTATATAATAATCTTCAATTTTTTTTAGTGTCTGAATAATATATTCACTGTCTTTAAGGTGCGGAATAATTTTAAATGGGCGATCAATCATTACTATTGCGTCGCGCACCATAACGGCTCGCAGCAACATCACGCAAAATCTTTCTTCACTGGTTAAAGAAGGATTTCTCTTGTTGACGATATGTATTAAATCGAGACGCTGCAAGGCAGCGAGCACAATGTTCTCGACCTTAGACCATGGTAGATTTTCGTGATATTGCTTAATCAAAGCTATATTCATGCAAACATCCTGATTGGAAATTAGAGGCACATCAATGGAAACGGGCGCAGCCTTCCGGCGGTTTTTTTCCAGACAATCACGAAAAGACAAGACAAGATCCTGTTCACTTTCAAAAAAGTTTAAAATAATTTTGTTATTAATGACAGCACCTCAATGACAATGATCGCCGTGAAAACATTAACCATACCGCCGGATACGACGATAGGAATACTTGTGAAATCCTGCGAAGCACGCAAACCGAAACGAATGGGGATCAAGGTAATAAAAAATCCAAAAATTGCACATTTAATTAGCGCAATCAATATATCAGAAAAATTGGCAGAGTTTAATAAAATATTTGTATAAACATCCATACTCATGCCGAGAATTACCAGGGAGAAAATGATGCCGCTGACTATTAAAACGATAGAAAAAAGGCTGCTGAGCAAAACAATGGAAATGATGCCGTTGATTATCCTGGGAGTAATTAAATAGTTGATTATATCAATCCGGAACGTCTCCAGCGTCTTCATTTCCCCATTGACTTTCATTACAGCCATTTCAGTGTTAATAGCCGATGACGAACGCAGAGTGATAAAAAGAACCGTAAAAAAAGGTGATAGTTCAGTAACAATCAGGCTCATCAGAACTTTTCCAAAATAATCCGTCAGACCTAACTGCTTGAGAAGTCCAAAGACAATGCCAATGAGCAGTGAGCCCAAAATTATTGATACGAGAAGAAATATAGGGAGAATTTGAACAGAAGTAAAATAAATCTGATTGATTAATACTTTGCGCATCGCACTGTTGTAAGTGTGTCTCTGAAACATCCGGAATAAAACTTTGCCGGCAAAGGAAAGGGTATCGGTAAGTGATTTAGCCGCTTTGATTGCCAGTTGTCCTATGTTTTCCAATAGATTCATAAACCGGTTTTCTGCTAAAAGGATATTTAATCCTAACACAGGACAGTCAATACTTCAAATGTCTATAGTGCCTCATTAATTATAATTGACAAATAACTGATAATCGTTATATTTGAATCAATTGTAACAGACAAGAGCTTTGAAAATCAATAGCTTAGCTAAGGAAAGTAAAAATTTGGTGGAGGATGTATATGAAAAG
>CAZGSG010000641.1:0-350 GCA_964528095.1 uncultured Terrimonas sp. | reverse complement strand
GGACCAGATTGTATACAATTTTCCCAACAGTGGAAAAGTCAAAACCGTAAAACATTTCTTATGTTTTTAATGGCCTTCTTGGTTGCTTTTTTTATTGTTTCTTTGGTGGAGGTTTTAAGATCCTCCTTTACACCATCCGGCGCACCAGAGATTCAAATGGCTTCAGCAGTCTCTTCATCAGATGCTATGAAAACTCCGGTCTCTTTTTCTGATCTTTCGGAAAAAGTAAAACCGGCAGTAGTGAACATCAGCACAACCAAAACATATAAAGGCCGTGGCGGCTTCGGATCGCCTTTTGGCCGGTCACCTTTTGGAGATGATTTTTTTGATCGGTTTTTCGGCGATATTCC
>CAZGSG010000640.1:0-2081 GCA_964528095.1 uncultured Terrimonas sp. | reverse complement strand
AACAATGAAGGCTTCATTTAAGCCGCTTTTCTGGGATTGTTCTATCTCGCAAAGGGTCCCTAGCTTGAAGGCGTTATCATTCATTTGTAATTTGATTTTTTTGGTTTGTTCGTCATCTAATTCCCAACTGTCTTCAGATAGTTCTGACTGCTTAATTGCAAAAATAGAAATTTGCTCGTTAGAGAAATTTTCTTCATTGAGATGGGACTCAATATCTGCTATAACATCGATGATACTGGATTTGGTTTTTTTAACTGTAACTACTTTTATTGAATTTGCCTCTCTTTCTACTGCTGAAGCGTTTTTCTGAAGGATAATCATGCTTGTAAGTACACTAACTCCGTTGAAAACTTGATAATTGCCAAAATCTATTATGGCTTTTATACATGATTTTTCAAGTAAGAATTTTCTTAGCTTCTTTGCGTATTTGGCTTCGATGAAGTATCTTGACGTTATAAATCCTAGCAATCCCTTTTCACGAAGTAATTGTATTCCTTTGGTCAAGAAATAGTAGTGAAAATCGTTTTTTCCAGAATAAACTTCAGGGTAATTATCTTTGCAATAATCTTGGTATTCTGGAAGCTTTTCCATCGTTACATATGGCGGGTTTCCAACAACAGCGTCAAAACCGCCTTTCCCGATGATTTCGCCAAATTCCTTAGCCCAGTCAAATGCTCTTATTGCATCGGGGTTTGTGAAGTACTCTTGCCAATTCGATGAGTTGTTTGACACTATAGAATTACCGCACTTTACATGGTCTCCCATATACGGGAGTTTTTTCTGTTGAGCTACAGCCTTTAAGCTTAAGTTCAAGATGGTAATTTCGACAGCCTGTGGGTCTAAATCAACTCCAAACAAGTTTTGTGTCAGTATAGCTTCTTCTATATTGGACTGCCGTATGTGAGCGTCTAGCTTACCAGCCGATGCATTTGAACGGTCTACCTCGCTGTATCGTTTATACCAATCCTTAATCACATCAACGTTTTTAATTAAGAAAGACCCAGAACCACATGCAAGGTCAAGAACCTTAATTGCTGAAATATCTTTGGAATCTTTGTATCCGTCTAAGAGTTTACCAACTGTATTCCTCACTATGAAATCAACTACAGGTTCAGGTGTATAGTATATTCCATATTCTTTGCGTTTCTTTGGTTCTTTTATGATTTCTAATGCGGATGCTAGACCTTGTTTTTCTTTAATTATTGAACCAATGTACAATTCGTATGCTTGCCCAAGTATGTCTACGGGTATTACGCTAAAATTGTACCCTAAATGTTGATTATCTCCATAAAGGATGTTGATTATTTGTTCAAGTGCGTTGTTGCTAATCTGCAAGTCTTCGCAAATATGTTTTTCGAACAGTTTTCCGTTGTAGACTTGATCGAAGTATCTGAAAAGATTCTTTAAGTCCATCATGAAGGTAACAATGTTAACGTCTATTGCTGTTTCCTGCCATGCTTTGAAGCGTTTCCATAATGATTCGGCAGGAATTATAAGTCGGTCTTCACAGTTTTTTATGAAAATCAAGCGGTCCAGAATTTTTTGCACGCTTTCATTCATTTGCTCTTCTGAAAGTTCAGGGTTTTTTTCCATTATGTTTCTGGCAAGCAGTTGTCTACAGCTAGCTAAATCACCAAGAAAAGCTTCATCTACGGGAGGTCGGCGAGATTTAGCTTTAAAAGCACCAAGCATGCCTGACGAAACACTATATTTGGACAAAAGCCACAATTCATCGAATCTTGAAATATATTCAGTAAATTTTAAGGGTTTTTTCCAAACTAATCCCTCTGTTGCCTTCTTTACATGACTGTCATAGAGCCTTGTTTCCTCAAAATTCGTCAGAGCAGCCCAGTCTGCTTTCATTCCCCAAGCATACTGAATTGCTTGTTCAGAGTATAGTCTAGGTCTACCTTTTACAATATCATGCCCATCTAAGCTTTTAGCAAAGCTTTTCATTTCAACAAAAATCTGTGTTCTTCCATTGCTTCTAAGTCCAAAATCCGCTCGCCCCGTAAGAGTTGCTTGTTCAGGAAGAACAGAATCTGTTCTAGGATTCCATCCAAGTGCTTCTAAAAAAGGCA
>CAZGSG010000639.1:0-2083 GCA_964528095.1 uncultured Terrimonas sp. | reverse complement strand
CGATTTTATCCTAACATGCAATTTGAATATATGCCTTACTTCGATATCAAAGATGGGGATAGTATCAATTATAAAAAGTTCCCCAACAAAACGATGGAAGAAATTGCAGAGAAAATGGCAGATGTGATGAGGGTTGACACAGCTGATTTCATGCGACCTGAAGAGATCAGACGAAAAGTTGATTTTAGGGAGGACGCGTTAGAGATGAATATGAAGTTGGACTATAAGGGTAAATCAGTTTGGCTGAGATGTTATCGTGATACAGAGGTATACCCGCATGAGCAACATGTATCGGGAAGCATCCTGCGTTTAACAAGTGATACTATGCCATCATTCAGATTTCTGACAGGGCATTACGAGAGAAATCCTTATAAAATGGGATCAAGGGAATATGCCTATAACACTACTTATATTGGGTTGAGACAAGCGCTGGTAAATGCTGGTGTTGATATCGATACTGTACAAACCGTGGACCCGGGTTCATTTAAAGAGCTCGAAACACTGGTAATTGCAGATCCAAAATCTGTACTGGAGAGCAGCATTGTGGATAGTGTAAAAAAATATATCGATCAGGGTGGAAATGCTATCTTTTATGTGGAACCTGGTAAGCAGTTTATTATGAATCCTATTCTCAATCATATAGGAGTGAATGCAGATTCTGGCATCATTGTAAATGCAAACAAACATGAAATGCCCCATGTGCTGGTTCCCGGGCTTACTGTCAAAGGGGCAGATATGTCTGATGAAAGGAAGGTCTACCTGTTCAGGAATAATGCTAATGATACCTGTATTGTTGGAAGTTCAGGAGCTGCAAATCTGAGCTACGGGCAAAACCGTGGGTTTGATGTGGAAACTGTATTGAAAGTAAATAACAATGCAAAAACGTGGATCGAGAATGGTCACCTGGTGGTAGATTCCGCTGCACCTGTTTTCAGTGCTGAAGAGGGGGATGTTAAACTCGATAAACCATATACTGTTGCGCTGAGGCTCACCAGGAAAATGAACAATAAAGAACAAAGGATCATTGTGTGCAGTGATGCAGATATTATGTCGCACCATTATTCCGGAGGAGATATAGGAGTGACCTTTTATGCCTATGCAACCCAAAATGAGCGGCCAGTTTTCCATAACAGGAAAATATCGACTGATATTTTTCTGCTGATCTCAAAAGGGACTTCCAGAGTCATTAAAAATACATTCGCTTATGTTATACCAGCTTTCATTCTTATCGCAGGAATTATAATACTGGTAAGAAGAAAAAGGAAGTAACATTTTTTTCGGGATCGCAAAAAAGACAAAATGCATTTACAGACAGATGCTCAAACCATCGAAGATCTAAAGCTTTTCTCCAAGGGGGATGCGCAAGGCATTTTCGATCTGTACAATACTTCTTTCACCCGTGGTGGTCAGACGCTGATGCACAGTATGTTCTGTCAACCATTAAGCAACAGGGATGCTATCGTAAAACGGATCAATATCATTTCAGCTTTTGCTGGTATGAATACTCAGTTCCCTTTCAATGGCAGCGAGCTGGATGAAGTTGAAAAATACATTTCATTTGATGAAAATTCCGACGGAGGCTCAAAAATATCGCTCAGCGAAAAAGAGATTCAAACAGGAATACAATCCACCATAGCACTGTTCCATTCCATCAAAAAATTTGCTGAACAGGGGGATATCTTGAAAGTAAATGAGTTGGAAGAAGAACGAAATGTTATTCTTCAGTTGGTCAATACACCTGCTTTTTCGCCCGTATTGTACGAAAAAAGCAATTCGAAATTATCTTTTGCAGTTTTTACAGCTTACGATGTTTTGTTGAGAACAAAAGAAAAGCCGGCATTACTGCAATTGCTGAGGTTCGTTTATGAAATCGACGTTTATATATCAGTGGCGCAAACTGCTATAAAACATAAGTTGGTATTTCCTGTGGTTCACCCCTGCGGAAGCGGGATTTTAAAAGTGGAAGGTGTTTATCATCCACTGATAAAAAATGCCATTCCCAATGATCTGGTGATGGATAAAAATACCACCCAGGTGTTTCTGACTGGTGCAAATATGGCGGGCAAGTCAACCTTTCTGCGAT
>CAZGSG010000638.1:0-2083 GCA_964528095.1 uncultured Terrimonas sp. | reverse complement strand
TTTCACATTATTCAGTGACCGGAGATACAGGTCGGCCACCTTTTTATGGATATCCTCAACACCCCAGGTAGCGATATCTTCTTTTTTGAATGCGGTGGTCTCGGTACGGTTATAGAATTTCCAACGGTTTTGCTGGTAATAACTCCAGTACATATCCGCAAGCAGGCTGTTCAGGATCGAACTGACCGGTTCCCTGGAGCCGGGAATTTCTTTTTCTATTTCCAGTATGGAAGAGATCGTATTGTCTTCCCTGTTTTCCTGCTGCAGGGTGCTCATATATACAAGGGCCTTGATCACCTGTGCATCCTGCTTCTCTTTTTTTGCCAGCTCGTAAATCTTTTTTACCTCTACCAGCGCGGATTTAGGAAGATTCTTTTTAACAAAATCTTCGGTTATTTTCCATTCTTTCTCATAATTCTTAATAGGCGACTGGCTGCTGGCGTTCATTGTAAAAAGGCTGAATAAGGTTAGTAATAAAATGCCAATGCTGAAATGCTTCATAGTTAAGTTATTAAATCTGGTACAAGTTAAATAATCTTGAGCAGGGATAGGATGCGGAAGCCGGATGAATTTCATAAGTGCCGGGTTATTTTTTTGCCCACCCGTTCTGGTTAGCTCTTTAGTAAGCCTGTTTACCGGAATCAGTAAATGAATAGGACTTATGGAAAAACGCGAAAGCTATCCTCCGTCGTGTAAAAGCCGCATAGATCGCTTCCTGACGCAAAGGTTTAACCAGAAAAAAAATTGTTGTTTTCATTAACAAAGCATCAAAGAAATTTCAAAAGAACCGCTCTCGTAAAAATGATTTCCTATCACTCATTAACATTAAATAACATTCACCTGCAATCATTGATGGATATGCATTTCACATGATTTATCGCTTAGCGTTTTCACTACAAAATATCCTATTAACTTTTCCTTCATTCATTTTTGGCACGATGGCATATGCTTTGAATTAATATATACGAATTCAATTTTGAATTGACTTAAAAACAAACATCATGAAAAAAATTTCTACACTTTTTGCTTCTTTGATCCTTGCAGTTGCAGTATTTGCTGCTGATGCAAAACCTAAGACAATGCTTACAGTTAAGTCTGCAGCGGACGGTGATATCCGTGTAGTACTGGATGGTAAACGTTTTGAACCGAATAACAATAGTTTTGTCATCCAGGATATTAACAGCGGCCGTCACGATATAGAAGTGTATCGCCAGAAGAATAACGGAAGGATTGCTATTTTCGGTAAACGTTATGAGCTGATATATAATACTACGGTGAGTTTAAGTAACAAAACCCATTTGCTGATCAATATAGACAGAAGTGGTCGTACCACTACCCAGGAGATAAAACTCAATGGAAGAAATAACCAGGATCGTGGTGGTTTTGATGACCGTGGGTATAATTATGATCGTGATGGACAATGGGGTGGCTATGATACACACGAAGGATATGCTGCTGGAATGAACGATAGAGAGTTTAGCAGGGTTTTGCAATCGATCCAAAAGGAATGGCTGGAATCAAATAAGATGAAATCTGCCAGCCAGATAGTAAAAGGCAATAATCTGTCTGTGGCGCAGGTAAAACAAATGTTGCTGTTGTTCAGTTTTGAAACCAATAAACTGGATCTTGCAAAACAGGCATATGCCAATACGGTCGATAAAAGAAATTACAGCATGTTAATGGATGTCTTCAGCTTCAATAGCAGTAAGAACGAACTGGAAAAGTATATTCGTAATTTTCGTTAAGCGTTAGGGTTATGATAGGGTTTGATCCCCTCCTGGCAAGGAGGGGATTTTTTTATCTATTGATCGGGCTGTGTGGGTGGAGGTTCAGGTCTGTTAGTAAAATCAAACAGCCGGTTCATTTTTAGTGAACCGGCTGTCTGATTATCGGATCTCTCGAAACTTATTTCTTTATCACTTCTGCCATTTTCTTTCCAATATCAGCCGGGCTGCTTACCACATGGATACCGCATTCCGCCATGATCTTCATTTTAGCGGCCGCTGTATCATCCGCGCCCCCAACAATACCCCCGGCATGACCCAACCCTGCCCCCCCCGCCGCCGGTTCACCCTGACAAAAA
>CAZGSG010000637.1:0-2086 GCA_964528095.1 uncultured Terrimonas sp. | reverse complement strand
TGACAAAAGGCTCTTTTAACGGGATAAAGATTTTATAAAGCTCAATCTGCTGGATAGTGAGAGAATTGCCTGCCATGAAAAAATTAATTAAACAATATCCTGAAGCCAATATTCGCTGAACCGGCCAACGGAGCATTGTTATTGATAAAAATATATTTGCTTGGATAATCGGAAGCGGGAATAAAAGCCCTTGCTTCTAAATAGAAATACACATCAGCTCCTAATGGGTATTCGGTACCAAGACCGAGGTCCAGCGTCAGCCGCTTAAAATTGGCAGTGCCGGCTAATACGGGTAGCTTGTAGTCTGATGTATCTATATTGACCGAATGCGTATTGATCACTTTTCCCAGCATAAGACCGAAACCGGCATAACCATAAATGTTCAGGCTTTTTTCAACGTCGGCACTTCCTTTAAAATAATGTTTCCAGCCTAAGGAAACATGCCTGAAATCCATTTCCGCGCGATTGCGGTAGTCGATTTTTTGAGGAGATATGGTCCCGGATTTAGCCGTTGCACTAAGATCATTATTGAACCTGCCCTTTGAATAATATACCAGCCAGCCATAGGCGCCGTCTTTTGGTGTGAAGTGAAAATGCGCCGTTACTGTCTGGCCAAACGCCCAGTAGCGTTGTTCTTTCTTAAAACTGCGCATTGTGCTGAAATCGGTCGCCAAACTAAATTTTGTCTGTGCAATGGTCGTACATGAAATGGCTAAACCCAGTAAAACGATAACTATTTTTCTTTTATAATGCAATCCACTGTTTTAAAGGCCGAATTTATTGTATTATTTGACAATGGCCGCCATTTTTGAGCGATCAAAATTCCTTATTTTGTTTTTAACACAGAGGCACGGAAAAAAATGGGTCATTCTTCCTTTCCGACAATAATTCTATTACTGATTATTTACTCCCGTTTGACCTCAAAATATGGAAACACGGAATAGGCAGAGTCTGCCTATTCCGTGTTTCCATATTTGGTAGACGTATAACTTACTGTGCAGAATAAACATACTATTCGAAAAGAAAGAATGATGTATTTTTTTCCGTGCCTCTGTGTTAAAAACGAAACAAGGAAAGATCGTGCTTACTTCATTATTTTTAATTCTTTGATAAGGTGGCCCGCTCCTCCCAGTTTATCAATACACCACAGCACATACCTGATATCTACATTGATTGTACGATTGAGGTCTTTATCAAACGCCAGTTTATGGCTTAGTGCTTCATAATTGCCATCGAATGCCAGCCCGATCAATTCCCCTTTCCCATTCAATACAGGTGAGCCGGAATTGCCTCCGGTGATATCATTTGTTGTAATAAACCCAACAACGAGATCATTGCGTACAGGGTCCACGTACTGACCAAAATCTTTTTTCTTTAATAGTTCGATCTGTTTTGCCGGCAGATCAAATTCATAATCGCCTGCTTTGTATTTTTCCAGTAAACCCTTCGAAGTGGTTACGTAATCATAAAAAACAGCATCCCGTGGGCGATATGATTTGACATTGCCATAGCTGACCCGCATGGTGAAAGTAGCGTCAGGATACATCATTTTGGCTTTTACCTTATCCATTTCCATAATGCCTTTCAGGTAGATGCGGCCGTTCTCCATGTTCTTCGTATTGAACTGCTGGAAGAATTGCGAATACTTGCTGTTAAAATTCTTGGTGAATGCAGTTGCATAGGAGAATGCAGGATCATTCTGCAACGTATTCACCACAGGTTTGGCAATGAAATCGTTCCATTTTGTATCATCAAAAATGAATGTTTTGCTGAAGATATCAGCTGCATATTTTTTATAAGTCATTTCATCATCCAACGGGCCATATTGATTCTTCAGGTTACCAAAAAAGCCGATAGGTTGCTGGTCTTTGGGAATATCCGTATAATACATTTTCAGGATTGCAGCAACAATCTGCTGATCCGAAACCTTATTCTCTCCTTTTATAAAAGCTGCCCTTGCATTATTCGCAGCGTCCAATGCCTCTTTAATGGCCGCCTGTGATACACCAGCCTTTAATAAAGTATTTTCCAGAATTGTGACGCAAGCGGCAAAATCCATTAGCGGACAACCAAGGATCCCCTCATG
>CAZGSG010000636.1:0-2089 GCA_964528095.1 uncultured Terrimonas sp. | reverse complement strand
TTGCATCTACTGCTGTCAGTTTTAACTGTTGTGATGTACCATACAATATTCCTCGTACAATAATGGGATTACAATGCATCTGTGAATGCGTGACTGTATCCGCGTCACCAGTATTGTATATCCAGGCTACCTGCAGGTTCTGTACATTGAAAGTATCTATCTGACTAAGGTCTGAGTACCTGATATTATTCTTACTACCACCGTATACTTCCCAGTCAGAATAGCTTTTCCTGCTCTTTTCCTTACATGCAAATGGTATTGCTGAAAGTAGAATAAAGAAAACAAGTAGCTTTTTTAAAAAAATCATGCAAAAAATAATTTTAATAGTAATGAATTAATTACCATCCCGGATTTTGTTTAAGGTTGGTGTTTCGCTGCATTTCAGAAAAAGGGATCGGGAATAAATAATGTTTTACTAAAAAAGTACGGGGCGAGGACGCTGTAACATCTGCAGGGCGTATCTCATGATTCAACACTCCGCCACCAATATCGGTGATCCACATACCTTTTACAATAAGACCATGCAATGTGCTCTCTGCCTTGCGCCATCTCCTGAGGTCCCATAAACGGTGGTTCTCAAAACACAATTCTATTTTGCGCTCTTCCCGTACCACCTCACGCAGACCATCCATGCCCAGCGCTACTGTAAATGGCGTAACCGTACCAGCCCTGGTCCTGAGTTTTTTTATCGCATCAATGGCTTCCTGCAATTTATTCAATTCCACTGCTGCTTCCGCGAAGTTCAGTAATACTTCCGCTAAACGCAACTCTACCGAGTTGATATAATTCTGGCCGTACTGTTCTGTTGCTACAGTGACTTCAGGGTCCATGAATTTTTTTACATAATAACCTGTATGCGTGGTGCTAAATGAAAAATCGGGTGGTACGATCTGGTTGGCGCCGCCGGGTTTAGTGTCGATGATAGTTGGCACCCTTGTCAGTATATTGCGCCAGGGTGAACCATTGCGGAATACTGATGCATCCAGTCTTGAATCCCTGTTATTATAAGGATTCTGTGGATCATACCCTGAACCGGCATCGGTTATTGCAAGCCCGTTCTTCATAGGAAAAGCGTCTATTAACTGCTGACTGGGATTTGTACAACTGGTCCAGTCAGGGCTTTCCGTATTAGGGCCATTGATATAATGATAACCATGCCCCCTGATCGGTGGAGCATATTGGATTTCAAATATACTTTCCACAGAAGGAGTACCTCCTTTTGGTAAAAAAAGTTTAGTGAGGTCGGTCATCAGTGTATAAGGTGCGTTTGTGATCAGGTCATTGGCAGCATTGTATGCCTGCTGCCAGTAGCCGTTGGCCGCAGCGGGTGTAATAGCTGCAAAACCATCCGGATCCATTACACCAAATTTTGCGTATGAAGCTGCATAGATCATGACCCTGCTCTTAAGCGCCACCGCAGCCCATTTATTAGCAAGCCCCGGTGAGTTGGTAGCAGGAAGTATAGCAATGGCATCATCCAGGTCTTTTCCTATAAAATCATAACATTGCTGCATGGTATTTCTTGAAACCATCAGTTCATCACTCAATTGCTGCGCATTGGTAACCAGGGGTACGCCTCCGAATCGTTTTACCAGTTCAAAATAAAAAAGGGCACGGAGAAATTTTATTTCCCCTGTCAGTTTTTCTTTATCGGCGGCAGCAACCGGTGATGCATCTACTTTATCGAGAAAGATATTCGTGTTCCTGATATTGGCATACTGCAGGTTCCAGTTATTCAGCGGAGCATTGGAAGTAGCATAGCTGCCTGTGATGAGCGTGGTATTAGCAGTAGAACCCACATAAGCGCTTCTTGCTTCATCTGTCATCACCGCTATCGGTGCGTTCATATTATCACAGGTAAGCGCGATACCCGGCTCAATGCCATTGTATGCATTGTTCACGAACAGACGCATCAGTCCCGCATTTTTCCATACATTTTCATCGGAAATACTGTTAAGTGGAGTAAGACTTAAAAAATCTTTTTTGCAGGAGTCAAGGCCGAAAATGCCTGTAAACGCCAGCAAGAGGAAGATCATTCTTTTCATAAAAATTTATTTTTAATATGTTAATTATATAACGCCTGCTTAAC
>CAZGSG010000635.1:0-2092 GCA_964528095.1 uncultured Terrimonas sp. | reverse complement strand
GTTGCATATCACCGTATTCAATGCCGTTGTGCACCATTTTGACGTAATGACCCGCACCACCAGAACCAATATAAGTTACACATGGTGCACCGTCAGTTGGCGCTTTGGCAGCGATAGCCCTTAACAGTGGTTCAATAAAGGCATAGGCCTCCCTGGTGCCACCCGGCATTAAACTAGGGCCATGGCGAGCGCCTACTTCTCCCCCGGAAATACCCATGCCGATGAATCGCAAATTGATTAACTCCAACTCTTTGGCTCGCCGCTCAGTATCTTGAAAAAATGAGTTGCCACCATCAACAATGATGTCACCCTCATTCAATAATGGTTTTAGCTGATTGATGACGGCATCAACAGGGTCTCCGGCTTGTACCATAATTTGAATGATACGGGGATGCTCTAAACTTGCGACAAACTCCTCTAGCGTATAAGTAGCAGTGATATTTTTGCCCCTGGCATCACTTACCAGAAACTCGTCAGTTTTAGCCGGGGTGCGATTGAAAACCGAAATACGAAAACCATGATCAGCGGCATTCAAGACCAGATTTCTACCCATAACGGCTAACCCAATAAGTCCAAATTGATTTTTTGACATGGTATATCGTTTCCTTTTATGTTTATATACTAAAACGTTAACGGGCGTGTGTCTTCATTCTTCACTTAACCATTTTATTCCAATATTTTGTATAAATTGGATTTAGGATACTTTAAACCCATATCCCCGGTATGGGTTGATCACAATCTTTGCACTTACTACCTTTAAGATGATTTTCTAAAATTGAGAAACCTGCCCGCCTGATTACGATGTTCTTACAGTGCGGACAGTAAGTATTTTCACCTTCGTGTCCCGGTATGTTGCCCACATATGGGAAATGAAGCCCTGTATCCAGGGCAACCTTTCTGGCCATCTCTAAGGTTTTTACCGGTGTCGGTGGCAGGTTCTTTATCTTGTAGGTTGGATGAAAACGGGTAAAATGGATGGGGACATCCGGTCCTAGATTTTCCTTAATCCATCCACACATCTCCCGAAATTCCTTTTCGCTGTCGTTGAGTGTGGGTATAACTAGCATAACAATTTCAAACCACATTCCAATTTTCTTTAAGGTCTGCAAGGTATTTAACACGGGTTTCAATTCGCCTGTGCAGGTATTTTGGTAAAATTTCTCAGTAAAACCTTTCAAGTCAATCTTCACTGCGCTCAGGTGTTGACACAATTCCGTTAAAGGTTTTTCCTGAATATAACCGTTCGATATCATAATGCTCTTTAAGCCATGCTCATTGCCCAGTTGAGCCGTATCAAGCATATATTCATAAAACACTACGGGTTCTGAATACGTATAGGCTATCGTTTTACTGCCGCTGATTTTGGCGTCTTTTACTACATCCTCGGGGGCCAGTGTGATACTTTCGACCTGTTCGGGCCGGTATTGCGAGATCTGCCAATTCTGGCAAAATTTACACTCGACATTGCATCCCGCCGTAGCCAGCGAATAAGCCTTTGTGCCTGGTAAAAAGTGGAACATGGGTTTTTTCTCGACAGGATCGACATTCAGGGCGCAGACACGTGAATGCACCAGGGTATAGTAACTACCGCCGCGATTCTCACGCACACCGCAGTAGCCGCGTTCCATATCAGCAATAGTGCATTTTCGTGGACAGAGTTCGCATTCCACCCGAAGGTCTTCCAGTTTCTTGTAATGCATGGCCTCCTTTACCGGAAACCCTTGATTAATGCCCTTCAGTGACTCAGGGGTATAAACATCTTCTGCCCATGCAACTAATTTATTTCCGAGGCAAAGACTGCACGCCCCGAACATACCTGCTTTCATTAACGACCTTCTGGTAATCATAAAACACCTTTGCTTAAATATTCAGAAGCAAGAAGTCAGAAGTCAGAAACAAGAATTGGAATACATTTGAAAATTATGTTGTAAGTGTTGAATTGTATTCTAACTTCAATAGCAATACAAATTATATTGCCATTGTATCAGCAAGTCAAGGAATGTAGAAATTGGCATTTTTGTCATTAGGTTTTATCTTATATTTCAGGAAGGATTTTGAGGTGACTTTTTCTGTCTAATTTGGTAGACTCCTC
>CAZGSG010000634.1:0-2100 GCA_964528095.1 uncultured Terrimonas sp. | reverse complement strand
AAGACAAGGTCAATAAAATAGATATTGTAGGTTTCCTCAGCAATAAAGGAAGACTAAAGAAAGAAGACATCGGCCTTATCGAGGTAAAAGACTTTTTCTCTTTTGTTGCCGTCAAAAAAATCAAACTCGGCGAAGCCTTACGATTGATCAAGGATGAAAAGATCAAGAATAAGAAAGTGAAGATTGACATTGCGAAGTAAATTCAAAAGTCAAAATTAAAAATTAAAAAATAGCCTCTGTAATCTGCAAGACGCTGCGATTATAGGTATATGTCCTTTTTTATTTTGAATTTTAAATCAACATTGCGAAATACCTAGCAAGTAGTGTTTCTCCCTACTACGGAGACTATTTTTGAATTTTTAATTTTGAATTTTGAATTAAACTTATAGTCGTAATAGCCCGAGTCTACTCATCGTACTCACCGGTTTATTATCCCAGAATAGTTCAAAATCTTCGAGACCGGCGGCTGTATAATTATCCTTTACTTCCTGTAAGGTGTAGGTTTTGGGATTGGCGATGGATAGCTGCTCCAGCATTTTTAATAACCAGTCGCCCTGCTGTTTGGGCAACTGTATCTGTTGTGTTTGTTTTTTTGTGGCAAAACTCACGCTAACCATTTCGCGGCTATTGCCTTTTTTAGATTGCGTGAAGTAATCGGCTTTTGTTTGTTTTCCTAACCAGATTATTTTGGCTGCAGGCTTGAAAAGAATTGAATCATCTTCTTTTAGCACATTCAGAATATAGTCAGGAGATATAGAAGGTTTAGGCGTTTTAAAATCAAACCATTTATGCAGGGGATCATCCAGCCGTATACCATGCATATAATTGAAAAGCGATTTTTTTAATCCAAAGCTATATGCTTCGTGATCGGTGCCTCCCGGATCTGAATGTACCAGATCATTATTGGCGAAGCTGCCTAACAGCGCTGTTTCCCTTTTGACATTAAATTTTTCAGGATACATTCCTACAGGACTATGCGCTGTCATGGTAAACTGGTGCCAGAAAGCGGATTGTAGTATACCGGCTTTGAATAACTGTCGCACCATCTCCAGCGAATCTATCGTTTCCTGT
Organism: uncultured Terrimonas sp.; assembly: GCA_964528095.1. GTDB lineage: Bacteria > Bacteroidota > Bacteroidia > Chitinophagales > Chitinophagaceae > CAZGSG01. The sequence goes on along the minus strand of CAZGSG010000634.1, from coordinate 1,029 downwards.
GCTGTCTGTGTTGGAAATCCATACATCAGGTACGCATGTACCATAATGCCTGCTTCCGTAAAGTTTTTGTTCACCCTCGCTACCTGGGCTACGGTGATCCCTTTTTGTATGAGTTCCAGCAAACGATCAGACGCTACTTCAAGTCCACCGGAAACAGCAATACAACCCGATGCTTTTAAGAGTAAACAAAGATCACGGGTAAAGCTTTTTTCAAACCGCACATTGGTCCACCAGGATACGGCCAGCTTTCTTTTGATGATCTCGATGGCCAGCGCCCTCATCAACGCAGGAGGTGCTGCTTCATCTACAAAATGAAAACCATTCTGACCGGTTTGTGCGATCAACTGCTGGATCCTGTCGCAAAGCAGGGAAGCCGCAATGGGTTCGTATAGTTTGATATAATCAAGAGAGATATCACAGAATGTACATTTGCCCCAGTAGCAACCATGTGCCATCGTAAGTTTATTCCAACGACCATCACTCCAAAGCCGGTGCATTGGATTCACTACTTCAATCGCGGAAATATAATTGTCCAGCAAAAAATCACTGTAGTCAGGTGTCCCAACCTGGCCCTGTTTATAATCAGGGAAGCTTTTATTATTGATATACTCCAGTTTTCCGTGTACCAGGGTAAAGGTTCTTTTCAGTTCTTCGATTCCCAGTTTGCCTTCAATATGCGCAACCAGGTTCTCTACCGGCGCTTCTCCATCATCAAGTGTAATAAAATCGACAAATTCGAAAACACGGGTATCTGAAACAGACCGCAGTTCAGTATTAGGAAAACCTCCACCCATGGCTATTTTTACACCAGGGCAATTTTCTTTTATCCATTTTGCACAGCGGAAGGCTGTATATAAATTACCGGGAAATGGTACCGACATGGCTACCAGTTTCGGCATTACTTCTTTCATTCTCTGCTGCAGGATATCGATAAGAATATTGTCTATATAAGTATTGTCCTGTTGCAGGCTATTATATAATTCATCAAAACTATTGGCGGATCTTCCAAGGCGCTCAGCATAGCGACTA
>CAZGSG010000633.1:0-2108 GCA_964528095.1 uncultured Terrimonas sp. | reverse complement strand
ACAGGAGCTATTGTAATCAATATAAGAAGAAAACGGATGTTTTTTTATTTTTTGGTGGGATTTCATAAAAGTAAAAGCCCCGGAACAATCATGTCCGGGGCTTTTTGAATTCCCACCTAATACTTTCTTTATTGCGGGTCATTTACATTTATAGTCAAATGAATATTTCCAGCCGGGCCTTGTAGTGTTGATCTCATCTTTTTCTGTAATGGCTGAGATGTTTCCATCTTTATCGAACTCATATGTGAAACTGGTAATTTCCTGCGATGTACCACTGTTATCCTGGGAGTTGCTGGTTCTTTTCTTAAGAAGGTGTTGGGTCTTCAGAATATCAATGGAATTGGTTGCATTAAGGCCTGGCTGGTAGACCCTGTCTGTGTAATATTCATGCTCTATTTTTTGTGAATGACCTGCCCCAACGATATTTTCTGTAATGAGATTTCCATTAGCCCAGGTATAGGTTCTTTCACTACTGCTACTATTTGATTCAGTCATGATCATTTTAGTAACCTGTGTTCCCTGGTATACATAGTTCCTTAGTTGCCAGGAAGTACCTGCAGCATTATATTCAGTTTTCTCCTGCGTAACCAGTCCGGAAGCATTTAGTGTAAACGTTTTTTTATTGTAATATCCATTAGTACCGGTTGTCAGTTCAATGATCTTATTGCTTTCGTAAGAAATGTTGGAAACGGAACTGGTTCCATAGTCAACTGATATCAATCTTCCTTTTTCATCATAGTTGAGCAGGTATTTGTCTCCGCCGGGTTGTGTGATCTGGGTGACCAGGCATTGGGCTTTATTCCCGTTGTCATTGTTTTTGTTACAGGCCAGGCATGAGAAGGCGCAAAGAACAACGATTGTCAGTAATTGATTCATGAAAGCTGATTTACTGGAATAAAATTATCAATTAGCTGACATGCCAGATATGCCATCTTATTAACGGCAGCTTCAATTGAATATTCGGTTGGATTAATCCGGAGTAGTATTTATTTTTTTCAACGCCATAGGTGGCGATCATTTTATTGAGTAGGCTTGAAGGCTTTATATCCAGCCAAAACTAAGAAAAAAAGTGAGTTTTGGCTGGCTATCCAATATTATAGCCAGCCAAAATCGACTAAAAACAGCAGTTTTGGCTGCGTATCCAAAGCAAAAGGGCTAACCCAATGGTCAGCCCCGGCGAAATAATTTCAGCTACTTTGAATCATTACAATTCGGCTACACGTAGCTGAACAGTGAAATTCGGTAAATCAAAATAAATGGTTCCGATAAAATATTTTCCTGCATACATCGGGCCTGACGGAAAGCCGGTGATATATTCAAAGCCATCTGGCTGAGTGATCACTTCACCGGTTTCAAGGTCTACCAATTGGGTTACAGTGGTTATTTCATTGCCGTTGTTATCCAGTACTCTTAATTTCAGCATGGTGGAATTCAATTTCTTCCATTCAAAATCATTTATTTCTATAGGGGTCACTATCTCACCGGTTTCCGGATCTACCTGAATTACTCTGAACCCATATTTCTTTTTGGGATAGTAAGCAGGATCGAGATCGTTGAAGATCTGCATGTAAATAGAATCCTTATGTACCCTGATGCCATCCTTATCTACGAATTTTGCAATGCCCAGTTCCGGGCCATATGCAAAATTGAGTTCCTGCAAACTGTCCTGAAAGATGGTGATGGTAGTATCTGTGAGAAATTGATTAGTATGGGCATCATACACGGAAAGTTTTCCCGGTTTTCCGGAGGGGAGGGCGAACTTTGCTGATCTGGTGTCTGGCCTTACACTATCCAGTTTCTCATTTTCGAAATACAACATGATGGTGGAAACTCCGGGCAAACTTTTTACGCCAACACTAATATTGCCGAAATAATGTTTTTCCTGGTATTCTCCCTTGCGGCAGGAGTAGGTAAGTACCATGACAGAAAGAAAAAATATAACACGGTTAATTGTTGAATGCATACGGTGTTTTTGATAGCCAGATAATTTTTTACACGTTGGTTTTTGCGATGATCCTGTTATCAGAGATTGTAACTGATGCTGAACCCATATGTTTTTCCGGGCTTGCCTTCAAAGAATACTTCATTTCCTTTCCGGTATTGAAATT
>CAZGSG010000632.1:0-2120 GCA_964528095.1 uncultured Terrimonas sp. | reverse complement strand
TCTGCGATCTGGTCTGCGCTTACGTGTTTCTTGGTTTGAAGTAAAAGAAGTATACCAAAAAGTCTGTCTATGCGGTTCATGAGGTTTGGTTGATTAGCGGCTGATAAAGTTAAGCATCTTATGCTTTTGAATGCACAAAATATAAAAAGGAATTTTAAGACAGAGGGCTTTTTTATTGTTGAATAGGAGAAGAGCTGGGTGATTGGAGGTCACAATTTGTGACCTCCAATCACGGAATTACCACCCGGTAACCAATAGGTTTTTAGCCGCACGAAGGCTGCATTCTTGATATTTGGAATAGGCTGCTGCACCACGCTGCTGAAATTGCTCATTACTTTCATTGTTCATGTAGCCGTTGAGTGCATCGTTCAGACTGTAAGCTTCAGGGCACATGAGATTGCTCGTCCAGACTAAAGGGTTAACCGTTTTTTTGTCCAAATGGGGGCCGAAAAACCTTTTGCTATAACAAGCCAGAATGATCACATCCCGTTTTTTCTGATCTGCATTGACGAATTCATTATTTAGATTAAAGTCCATCAATCCATCGTGGCCGATATAGGCCATTAGCCTGGCGTTACCAGAGATTCCAATCGTTTTTTGATCTACCTGTAGCGTTTCCTTTAACTGACCGCTGCTACTTTTTAGAAAATTGATGGTACACTGCTTAATCTCTTTACCATTATACGCATCTGCAATCAGGTAATAATTTTTAGATTTATGTTTGTAAACCAATCGCTCCAGAATTAATCCATTAAGTTTTTCCTTACGGATCAATTTCCAGTCGTTACTTCGGTTAAAATACGTTTTGATTCCATATTGACAGCCCCAATAGAGGTTGTTGGCTGGGTCTTGTCCATTGCCAATGGCCTTTGGTACGGGGACGATACCTTGATGAACGTTGTCACATAGGGCTACGAAGACATGTATAGTTTTTGTTTTGGAGTCATAAGGAATGCTCGCTGGATTGCTTTGTTGAGGCGCTTTGTTTTCCTTGTTTTTGGAATTGATACAAGCCAGGTGTATTAAGCAGGATAATAATAAGAAAGAATAGTAGTGGTACGATTTCATTGGCTTGATGTTTAAAGGCCTACCTAAGGTAAAATAATTTTGATTACATATAATTATGGAATTTGTTTATTTGTTGTGGCATACCCATGTTGATGAGCGTTTGTCGGGGGGAGAGGATATTAAATTAATTGGTATTTATACTTCATACGAAAATGCTAATGCTGCGTTATTACGTACTGAAAAATTAGAGGGTTTCAGGAATTTTTCTGAGGGTTTTGAAATATCTCAGAATATGCTTGATAAAGATGAATGAAGTTCAGGATTTGTAATAGTGGCTGAAGATGAGGAATAGGTAAGAAAGATTGATTTTCAAACGAAATGTCTTTTCTTTGTGATTATGGTTTCCTACATTTCTGCATCATACATCTATCCCGTAACCACTGCCCCTTTGAAAGACGGGGTGATTGGCATCGATTCCGAAGGCTTAATTAAAGAAATTCTTACTGCTGCTGAGGCCGCATCTAAAGGGATTACTGACATCAAATACTATAAAGGAGCGTTGGTTCCTGGATTTGTAAACACCCATTGCCACCTGGAACTTTCACATTTGCGTGGTAAGATCGCCAAACATACCGGGCTGCCTGGTTTTGTAGAGAAGGTGATTCGTCAAAGACACGCAGAAGAAGCAGAAGGGATTGCTGCAATGGAATCTGCTGACAGACAGATGTATGACAACGGAGTTGTGGCGGTAGGAGACATTTCCAATAAACTCATTTCAAAAGAAGTAAAGGAGATTAGTGGTATCTACTACCATACCTTTATCGAAGCAATGGGTTTCAATCCGGTTAAAGCCGGAGAGATTATCAAAGCTGCGGTTGAATTAAAAAATGCATTTAAGCCTTTGTCTGGTTCGATCGTACCTCATGCTCCTTACTCAGTCTCTGATGAATTGTTTGAAGAAATCCGTACAGAAGGAGAAAAGAACAATGACCTGATCAGCATTCATAACCAGGAAACTCTGGATGAGAATGCTTTTTTTGAGCATAAAACAGGAAGCTTTTTGAAACTATATCAGTTTCTAGGATTGGACATTGATTTTTTCGAGGCGACAG
>CAZGSG010000631.1:0-2125 GCA_964528095.1 uncultured Terrimonas sp. | reverse complement strand
CCGGCAAACGGGGGAACTAACGGTGTTGTATATTTCGGATGTACTTCCCGACTTCTGCTCATATACCGGCGAGGATCCTTTTACTTTGGGCTGACTGGCTCCTTCCGTTGTCAGAAAACCGGTTCCTGTGTCGAGTTCCATCACACGTCCATCAGACAATTTCAATTGTACTTTCTTCCCTACGGGCGGATAAATATCTGTTTTTGTATTATTAACAGTAAGAACAGGTTTTCGGTCAGGCGAACGGGTTATATAAACAGTAACTGTAACGATGGCGAAAATTAATGATACTGCAATCGCCAGCCTGGTCGTATTTCTGTATGGGCGGGGTGCTTGCTGATCTGGTATTTCAAGCGCCTTTTTGAAATTGCTGAATCCTTTTGCTACATCCGTTTCATTATAGATCTTAAGTTCCCGGGCAATGAATTCTTCTGTGAATTGTTTGAGCAGCATTTTGTTCTGTTCATCCTTGTTCTCCCACAACTCAAGCTCCAGTTGCTCTTCATAAGTCAGTTCATTCCTTAATTTCTTATGGATAAGATAAGCTATTCGTTCTTCCGCATCTAACTTCACAGAGTAATTATTGATGGATGAATAAACGGTTCTGTAATATAAAACTGGAATTACGGAAATTATTCCCGGCGATAGTTCCTGTTTTTTAAAAATATTTTTGAAGCAGTAAAAATGGAATGAAAAAATACAATGCTTTTTTCAGCAATGTTGATCTCAGGTGTTTGATCCCAATGGAGATTTGATTGGAAACTGTTTTGGAACTGATGCCCAAATGTGAAGATATTTCCGATATCGTGTACCTGTTCACTAAACGAAGCACTATTATTTTTCGGCATTGCACCGGAAGATTTTCTATCTCGTCGATCACTAGTTCCATCATTTCTGACAAAACAATTTTATTATCGGGTGCTGATCCTATTGTATCAGCCTGCTGTTTGATCTCTCCCTCCACCTTGCGTGTAATGGATATTTTTTTCAGGTAATCGTAACAAGTATTCCTGACAGAAACATAGAGGTATGCTTTAAGATTGGCAAGCGACTCAAAGCTCCGCGCCTTTTGATATACTTTAATAAATATGTCCACCACAATGTCTTCCGACTCTGCTCTGTCAGCGATCAGCTTAAAAGCATAATAAACCAATTTGCGGTAATACATGTTGAAAATGAATTCAACAGCCGGAGGAGAGCCTTCGCTGAATGCCACCAGCAGTTCCTGGTCAGTTTTGTAATGATGGCAGTCCATTAACTTACAGTTGTATTCATGAAATGGCTACTTAACCTTTATTAAGTTGTCAATAAAAAATAAATACGGGATAGTATACAGGATGAGGTTTCTGATGAATAGAGAAGAGTGCTTCCATGAAGCGTAGTTGAAATGCCCGATGAAGTGAAAGTACAAACCTTATATCATATCGCAAGTAATAAATATGTAAGAAAATCCCTATTTCGTAATAAATATTTTACATTCATGCAATATTTAACGTCAAAAAAATATTCAATTTTTTGTATCATTTTTGCAAGACAACACTATTCGCTTAAGCCAAAGAAAAGAGCCGATCGCCCGCCATCTTACCCCCTAACCTGCACTGCCCCCAAACTTTCACAACCTGCAACAATTGCAGCAAAACCGCATGTTGACTGCATTTCAGACAGATTTAGTTGATTTTTAATGACATAAATGCGGGATTGCACTGGCTGGTTTATCATTTGCTGGAATATACAAGCTGTTCAGGCGGTAGCCCAAACAGCATAAAAGGAGAGAAAATATGAATCTGAACAATTTTACAATCAAAGCACAGGAAGCGATTGCGCAGGCGCAACAGATCGCTTTCAATAGCAATAGCGTGAACATAGAAACAGAACACCTGCTCAAGAGCCTGCTTGATCAGGAAGATTCACCAGTAGATTATTTACTAAAGAAAAATAATGTTACGGTGAATGTACTCGATACCAAACTGCAGGAAAGCATCGACCGCTTACCGAAAACTACAGGCGGTGTTCCGCCAGCCCAGATGATCGGTCGCGATGCCAACAATGCCGTACTCCGCGCAGGCGCCGTACTCAAACAATTCAATGATGAATTCGTGAGTGTGGAGCACCTGCTCCTGGCTAT
>CAZGSG010000630.1:0-2130 GCA_964528095.1 uncultured Terrimonas sp. | reverse complement strand
GGATCTAACCAACTTTGGGGCTCCTACGGCTACGCATCCTCGTTTGGCTATGCACAAAACAGTTATTATAATACATATGGAGGTTCTGATCCGGGCGTTGCCAATCTGTTGGAACCTGTTATAGCCAGAGGATATTATAACAGTAATAAAAGTTGGGTGACAACTAATGAAGATGATGTTCAGAGTCAACTTGAACGTAATGGATTTATATTTGAAGATCAGACAGATTGGTTTAAGGTAGTTCAGACGGGATTAGATATTTTGGGATCAACAGAAATTCCTATCTTGAGTCAGGCTGCGGATATTAGTAGTGCTTTCATGTCTGTGTCGCAGGGAGATTGGAAAGGAGCCTTGTTGAGTGCGGGGGGAACTATTATCCCTGGCTTAAGCCAGCTTAAATTAGCAAGGAAAGTTGTTAAGGCAGTACCGACCGGTAAGTTTTACTCGGTAGCCTTTGAAATGAATCTTAAACCAACCTCATATCCGGGAGTAACAAGGTATATGCATTTTAAAGAAGCTAATAATGCATTAGAGTCAGCAATGCAAACAAATCCGTTATTAGCAAAGTTAGGAATTAGTGTTCCCAAAACAGCGGCAGGTTCAATAGCAGGAAAATCTCCGACCAATTGGGTATGGCATCACGATGTAAATAAGGGTGTCATGCAATTAGTACCAAAGAGCCAACACCCCAACATTCCAGGTGGTATTTTTTGGGAAACAATGCATCCGGGAGGCATTGGAGGTTATTCAATTTGGGGTAAATAAAAAAATATAATTATGAAACTTAAAGAATTAGTCAATTACTTCAGGAAAGGGGGGGGCTATGAGGAGTTTTGCCAAACTCAGTCATTAAACGTAGAATCTGAGGTTGTCGAAATTTACATGGAGAAGCCTTTTGATATTGATAATGAGTTAGCGTTTTTTGAAATAGAAGATACGGAAGGAAAAGCAGAATATGCTTCTAATTCGGTGACCTATTTTAACCTTTTTGACTTTTTTTATTTTCTTGATGCTATTGAAGAATCCAAGAGCGAAAAGAATCGTTCTTTATCGGACGAAGCGATTGCTAAGCGTCTTTATGATTATGCAATAAATGATGCTTAAAAAGAACATTGGAGCTGACTAAAAGTCAGCTCCAATGTTAACAGAAAATTGAATTATCAACCTTCTTCAGGTAAAGACCAGCTCCTGTATTGAATAAACAAGCAGTTATTTGGTTTTCTTCTTTTGTGCTAATTCTATTAATTCTGCATACGCATGTGCAAAAGCACTAAGATTGGCATGAGGGTTCCCGGTTTCAGGATATTCCTTCCCGGTTGTTCTATCATAAAAATGAAAATCGATCATTGTTGTAGTAACAGTGGGTAAGTTGCGAATACGGGTTCCTGTACTGGTAGTACGCGTTTCTGGTGTGCCTGATGTGCGTGTAACACTGCTTAAAGAATTTAATAACGCATATTTATATACGGTAGTATCACTGTATTTTCCACTTTCTTCACTGATTTCTTTTGTAGAAACAATTTCATAACGATAGTTATAATATTTCTTAAAAGCTTTGTCCAGCTTTTTAGTTACTGTATTATTTCTTTCAGCTGGTTTGTTTTTTCTGGGCATTTCTTGCAGTAACAAGATATGTTTTGCCGGGTCAAAATCAGATGGCACTACTGTAGTTTCCATTCCTTTTTGCGCGTATTTTGAAGCAGTCATACATGACTGGAATGCAAATGATAAAAATAGAAAGAGGGAAAGAACTGGTAAGCTAAGACTCTTCATGAGCTAAATAGTTTGAGGTTTTATGGTTGATTTGTCAAGATGAAAATTCGATCCAAAAGCGTTTTATGGGAATTTTTAAGCATTTTTGTTCGGTATTTAAAAAATGTGGAACTAATGCATAACGTTCGGGTATATATCTTAGTATTTTCAGTGGTAATTATTATAGCACTTATTTCAACCTGGAGATTGTATGGGAGAATTAAACGATCTAACAAATACTATGATCAATTGAAGAAGGAGGGGAATGCTATTCCGGTAAATTTGCTGGAATGTGAAATAAAAACCAATGAGTACTATGAATCACCGGTTCATGATCATATGCCCTCCCGTATAGAAATACTCGATGGATTTTCCAAT
>CAZGSG010000629.1:0-2136 GCA_964528095.1 uncultured Terrimonas sp. | reverse complement strand
CTAACACTGCAAGAGCTTTCACACAGAGCTAAGGAGTAAATGAGATAGAGAATAGCCTGGCTATTTATACATTTATTATCGGGTTGAAATAAAGAGTTAACAGAGCGTTTTCACTGACGTGAAAACAGCACCCTGACCACCGGGTTCTTTTTCACGCAGTGAAAAATCTCCTTGGCTCATCCGTTCATACAAATAAAGAATAAACAGATAGCTCAGCTCTTCCTTAGCTCATTAACTCCTTAGCTCTGCGTGAAATCACTTGCCAGTATTTTAAGCTTACGGGGAGAATTATACGATTCCATTTGGTTAGGTTCCGTTCTATAGTAGAAATTGAAGAATTGCCCCTCTTACCCTGCATCACTAACACAGCAACAGGTTTCACACAGAGCTAAGGAGTTAATGAGCTAAGGAAGATTATCACACTGTGGAAATTGGTTGATAATTAATAGTCGCTGGTATATTGGAGCGGGGTTTTTACATACAAAAAACGTTTTTACAACGAGGCTGATTTGAAAAATGAAAAGAAATTTATGATATGAACATTAATGACATCACTGGCAAGATCATTAGCGCCTCTATTAAAATTCATAATAAGCTTGGCCCTGGTTTCTTTGAATCAGTTTATGAAGAGATCCTGGCACATGAATTAAAAAAAGAAGGATTGAATGTACAGCGACAGCTTGCACTGCCCGTTATTTATGATGATCTAATTATGGAAGTAGGATACAGACTGGATTTACTAGTAGAAAATTTAGTCATTGTCGAAATAAAGTCAGTAGAAACCGTTATGCCGGTCTTCAAGAAAAAATTATTATCCTACTTGAAACTAAAAAACCTGCAAACCGGGCTGTTGATTAATTTTAATGAAGTCCTTCTCAAGAATGGCATAACCAGGATCTATAATAATCAAGTTTAAACGTCATCCATTTTCACAGCGTGAAAATTCTCCTTAGCTCACCAACACAAACCAGTAATATATAGCCGAACAGGCAGACTCTTCCTTAGCCCATTTTCTCCTTAGCTCTGCATGAAATCTCTCACTAAAATCCCGGGACAACAAATCAGTAATCGTATCAAACTAACTAAGAACCAGGATACAGGCTGGATTTATTAGTGGAAATGATCATTGCCGAAATAACGCCATCCATTTTCACAGCGTGAAAATCCTCCTTAGCTCATCAGCACAAATCAGTAGTGCATAGCCGAACCGGCAGACTCTTCCTTAGCCCATTTACTCCTTAGCTCTGTGTGAAATCTCTCACTAAAATCCCGGGACAACAAATCAGTAATCGTATCAAACGCTCCCACTCCCTCCCACCTTTGCCAAAAACTTCGGCGCCACTCTTTTCTTTGACGCCTGCTCATACGCATACGCTATCCCCAACAACCTCGCCTCGTCCCACGCAGCTCCCATCACCGAAAGGCCTACCGGCAATTCATGCACCACGCCCATCGGTACCGTGATATGCGGATAACCAGCCATCGCGGCAGGAGGGCAGAAATAAAACCCCGTACCATAATCCCCATTCACCAGATCAATACAATTGGGAAGCCCGATACTGGTACCGATAATCGCATCAAGCTGGTTCTCCTTCATTAGCTTTTCGATGATCTGCCGGGTCCCCAGTGTTTTTTTAAGCGCATCTGTATACTCCTTACTATCCAGTCCCCCTTTTGCTTCGCTGCTTTCCAATGTCTCCTGTTTGAAGTAAGGCATAGCGGTTGCTGCGTTCGTTTTGTTGAATGCAATCACATCTGCCAATGTGCGCACAGCCGCATTAGCTGTTGCCAGGTATTTATTGAGTCCATCTTTGAACTCATATTGCAATACATCGAACTCTCCCTCACCCGCATCCCGGCATGCTTTCAACAACTCCACTTCTACAATCGTCGCGCCCTTGCTTTTTATTAATTCGATTGCGGCATTGTACAATCCCACTACTCCTTCATGCCCTTTTAGAAATGACTTTTCTATCCCGATCTTTTTCCCTGCAAGTGCGTTTGTATCCAGGCCAGATAAATAATCGGGAGCTTCATTGATTTTATTTACGGTAGTGGCTGTATCCGTTTTATCGATGCCGGCCATAACACTTAATAATATCGCCGCATCTCTCACTGTTCTTGTCATAGGACCTG
>CAZGSG010000628.1:0-2146 GCA_964528095.1 uncultured Terrimonas sp. | reverse complement strand
AGGAGGTACCTACTACATTGTTTGGGAACAGGACACAGTCAAAAGACCGATCACTATCGTTATGTTATAAAATATTACCCCGCTTTTAAATCCAATCGAAGGCTGACTCTAAAAAAGTCAGCCTCTTTTATTAATAAAAACTTAGTTCAGTATTTGCTGAACTAAAAAAACTTTCTATCATGTAACTATTTCATCTTGAATAATACCAGCACCTTTGCATTATCACATAGAATGTAAAATATGTTACTAGAGAATAAAAGCGTTGCCATCATTGGTGGAGGGATTAACCTGGTTGTCAACCCAAACAACGATGGAGCAATGAGCTATGGCGTTACATTCAGAAAACCTGAACAATGGCTACATGAAAATGGATTAAGATTTGATGATAATGAGAGCATCAGTACTTTTCTGATTGGTATGCTTGACAACTGGGACGAAAATTATAAACAACTTTTCCAATCTACAACCTCATTTGTTGGTTTACCCTCGAGATTGCTTTCTTTGAATAGTACATGGAAAGCAGACCGGCCCCTACCTATAACGCTGATCGGTGATGCCGCCCACATTATGCCGCCTTTCGCAGGCCAGGGCGTTAATGCCGGAATGCAGGATGCACTGATTCTCACTGATAACCTGACTAATGAAAGATTTGATACAGTAGCGGGTGCAATTAATGACTACGAACAAAAGATGTTTGTATATGCAGGAGAAGCACAGACAGAGACCAGCAAAAACGAAATAGAAATGCATGACCCTGGTTTCTCTTTCAAGAAAAGGTTCAGCCACTAATTATGCTGGAGTGCATGTACTATCATTGGGAATATCACTCTCTGCTGTCATCAGTGAAGCTCCTATAGCTCAAAAAATAATTTACTTCGTCTAACGATAGTACAATATGCACTTCTATTTGTTTTAATTAATGGTATACAAAAGACAGTCATAGTAGCAGGTTGTTGCGGTGAGCAGGCTGGATAACTTACTTATCATCCTTTACTAACCAACTATTGTTTAATGAGCCGTCAAAAAATCGTAGAGCCGGAATATAAGCAATGGCTGAATCTTATAAAGAATAAGATTAGGACGAGGCAATTGAATGCTGCTCTAAAAGCTAATACCGAAATGATTTCCCTTTATTGGGATTTAGGTAAAGCCATTACAGAGAAAGTAGAAAATTCGAGTTGGGGAGAAGGTGTAATTACGCAACTGGCAGCCGATTTAAAAACCGAATTCAGGAAAAGCACCGGGTTTTCAAGGTCCAACTTGTTCTATATCTGCAAGTTCTATAAGTTCTATTCTAATGATTCTCAATTAGTCCAACAAGCTGTTGGACTAATTGAACCAGAACTCAAGATCCCAATAGTCCAACAGCCTGTTGGACTATTTCCCTCAGTATTGGGGTTCGTACCATGGGGACACCATATTCAGATATTTTCCAAATGTAAATCAGCAGATGAAGCCATTTTCTATGTCCAACATACCATATTACATAACTGGGCGAGATCATTACTCATTTACAATATTGAAACCGATCTGTTTAGCCGACAAGGAAAGGTTGCAAGCAATTTCCCTATCACTTTGCCAAAGCCTCAATCGGATTTAGCCACAGAACTATTGAAAAGCAATTACAATTTCGAATTCTTAAGTTTGCCTGAAGATGCAACAGAAAGGGGACTTGAAAATGCTCTTATAAACAACCTGAAAAAATTTCTCCAGGAATTAGGCCCTGCATTTGCTTTCATAGGGCAACAATATCATTTACAGGTCAGCGATAAAGATTTTTACATAGACCTACTATTTTATCATACAGTTTTACACTCCTATTTTGTAATTGAACTTAAAGTGAATGAATTCAAACCAGAATATGCTGGTAAAATGGAATTTTATATCACTGCTATTGATAAACAATTGAAGAAAGAACACGACAATCCTACCATAGGACTGCTTCTATGTAAAGAAGTAGATAAAATAATCGTTGAATACACGTTACAAAGCAGATCAAAGCCAATGGGGGTTGCTGGTTTCAAATACACGCACATAGTTCCCGATGAATGGAAAAAATACCTTCCCAATGAAGATGCTATAAAAGAAGAGTGGAGTAAAAAAATTAAAGCTCAATTAAAACGGATTGATGAAAAAATGATGCGCT
>CAZGSG010000627.1:0-2150 GCA_964528095.1 uncultured Terrimonas sp. | reverse complement strand
CGGATATGGTCATCAGTGATGTGATGATGCCGGGTCAGAATGGATTTGATCTTTGCAAAATTTGTAAGACGGATAACCGGACATCACATATAGGATTTATATTACTCACTTCTAAATCGGCCCATGATTCCCGGCTGAAAGGTCTGGAAGCCGGTGCTGATGATTATATTACCAAACCCTTCAGTTTGCCTGAGCTGGAATTGCGTACAGCTAACCTGTTCCAGTTACTGCAAAAACAAAGAGAGCGGTGGCAATCGCAGTTTTCAAATCTGGCTCCTGCTCAGCCATTGCCGGCAATCAACGATCTTTTCCTGGTGCAGCTATACAAAGAGATCGATGCCAAACTGGACGATCCCGAACTTGGTATTGATTATTTATGTAAAGTGATGGCGATGAGCAGAAGCACCCTCAATCGTAAATTAAGGGCCTTACTCAATATTTCCACCAACGACCTCATTCGTCAATATAGATTGCAGAAAGCCTCCGACCTGATAGTAGCTGGTTCGGATATCGCATCTGCTGCCTACCAAACAGGTTTTAGCAGTCCTTCCTATTTCAGCCTGTGTTTTAAAGAACAGTACGGCTTATCGCCATCAGACTGGATTTCACAGCATAAATGACCCAAAACTAATAGTGTTTGATTCAATTCTTATACCCCTCCGGCGGGGGTGTGAGGTAATTTTATGCCCGTAAAACAATTTTATTGCTAATTATTTAAAAGCAACAAAATGACACTTCGCATAAAACTAATAGCCGCCACATGCTGCTTTGTTGCTGGTTTTCCCAGCCTGTCTCAGGCACAGGAAATGAATGCAAATACCCTTGTTCAACCTGCCATTGCAACAACCAGGGGAACATTATCAGACAATGACACCGAAAATAGCCTTGCTGAGAACACGGCTATCAAAACCCTCTTTTCAATGCTGTTTCCCCTTGCAACAGCACCACAATGGAGTCAAAACGGAGCAAACAATTTTGTGTCCTTTCTGAATAATGGCCGAAAAGCCAGTGCCTGTTTTTCTCCCAAAGGAAAATTGAACTATACAATTACAGCCTGTGATGCGGATCAGCTACCCAAAGATTTCAGAAAAAAAATAAGTAAGAGCTATAAATCATATCACCTGTTCCATGCTACTCAAATAACTGCCTACGGCGAAACGGCCTACCAGGCAATAATGGAAAATACCACTGGCTTTATCACCCTTAAGTACACTTCGGAAGGAGTGGAGGAAATACAACAAGTAAAAAAATAATACAATAGATGAGAAAGATTTTTAAAGTAATGGCGCTGTTATTGGTGGTAGTGATCACAGGACTCGCATTGGTAGCGTTTTACGTAAAGAAAGGATTGCCCAATGTAGGCGATGCTTCCGATATTAAAGTGGAGATTACAAAAGACAGGGTTGAAAAGGGAAAATACCTGGCCAATCATGTGATGGCTTGTATGGATTGCCATAGCCAGCGTGACTGGACAGTATTTGGAGCACCCATCAAAGAAGGAACATTCGGAGCCGGCGGTGAGCGGTTTGGTAGAGAAATGCAGTTCCCCGGCAATTTATACTCGGCTAACATTACTCCTTATGCGCTTGGTAGCTGGACGGACGGTGAAATTCTGAGGGCCATCACCACAGGACAAAACAAACACGGTAAGGCTTTATTCCCATTAATGGGATACCTGAACTATGGAAAAATGGATCAGGAAGACATTTATAGTATTATTGCATACCTGCGAACTATTCCTGCCATTGCTAATGATGTGCCGGAAAGAGAACTTGATTTTCCTGTAAATTTTATTGTGAATACAATCCCTGCAAAAGCAGCCTTATCTCCCAGGCCGGCAAAAACCGATGAAGTGGCTTATGGAAAATACCTGGTATCGATCGCTAATTGTGCCGATTGTCATAGCCAGTTTGATGCAAAAGGAAAAATGATAGCTGGGACTGAATTCGGCGGTGGACGAACATTTAATTTCCCCGGAGGATTGATTGTAACCACGCCCAATATTACATCAGATACTGAAACCGGCATAGGAAGCTGGACCAGTGAACTCTTTGTTCAAAAATTCAAACAATACTCAGATTCAACGTATCACCTACAAAAGCTGGGTGCCAATGATTTCAATACACCAATGCCCTGGTTTATGTATACGG
>CAZGSG010000626.1:0-2153 GCA_964528095.1 uncultured Terrimonas sp. | reverse complement strand
ATGGAGATTTCGACTTGCCTGAGACGCTGGCAACTGCCTTTGACGGCATAGATAAATTACTTATTATCTCTACCGATTTAGACAATGAAACAAGAATTCGCCAGCACAAAGCAGCTGTTGCGGCTTCAAAAACCGCAGGAGTAAAGCACATCATATACACAAGTGTAGCCAATGCACCACATAGTTCATTGGCACTTGCCGAGGTTCATCGACAAACTGAAAAAGCAATTATTGAGTCTGGTATTGCTTATACTTTCCTTAGAAATAATTGGTACTTAGAAAACGAAGTTAGCAGCATACAAGCCGCTACTGCTGGTGCCCCTTGGATTACATCTGCTAAGTCAGGTAAAGTCGGTTGGACGCTTAAAAGAGAATACGCAGAAGCAGCTGCTAATGTATTGGCTTCAGAAGGTCATGAAAATAAGATTTATGAACTCTCCAGCCAGCCACAAACCCAGGAAGAACTGGCATCCGTAGTGAGTAATGTTATTGGAAAAGAAATTCCAGTCCTTCAAGTATCCGATGAAGATTACGGCGAAGGTTTAAGAGCTGCTAATCTTCCTGAATTCTTAGTTGAACTCTTCAAAGACATTCAAAAATCCATCAGAGAAGGCGCACTGGACGTGGTAAGCTCAGACCTTGAAAAACTCCTTGGAAGAAAACCTCTTTCTCTTGAAGGAGCTGTTGAAGAAATTGTGAGGGGCCTTTAACCGTTAGCTATATGGTGGGATTGCTATCCAAAGAATCCGTTCACTAAATTCATAACCAGCCCCACCAACGGAAGTTGGAGTGCTGAAAGTTAGTTAAACTAAGAATTAAATCAAACGAACTTCCTCTTCTGAACCTGGTGACGGGTTTGGAAGATGGAAGCTCGTTTTTTTCTTTAAAACAGTTTTTAAGGAATAAAATATACTAAGTGATCAATCGCCATTGTTTGGTGGATTATTATACACAGAAAATAGTGCATCCCAAATAAACGGATTACAGGATACCATTCTTAACTAATCGAAAAACTAGAGTTAAGAAGGATCCATTTGGAAAATAATCACCTAAGAAATGTAACTTCTGAAGTAGCGGCTTACTGCCAGTGTTTTAACACAACAAGTGATAGAACACTGATAGTAACAGTGGATCTATTCCCAAATACGAAAAGCCACTGAATGTCATCTACATACTCAGTGGCTTAATCCTTTGGTATTACTTTGTTTATCGTCTTTCCAACTTCACCACGCACTCCAGGTGCCTTGAGTAGACAAAAATGATGTCGTCAGGACCTATTGTTTCCTTGGCGGAAGGGTATTTTTCTCAAAATCGGATCACAATAATCCGTTTTTTTGAGTCCTAACTTCCGCTCTTTTAAGGTCAAAAGGGACGTCATTTCTGTTCGGCACTTATAGTGCTGCTACAACTTTACAAGTCAGTAAAAATTGTGCGCAATAAAACTTTCAAACTTGTTGTGGTTTGAGAGCTTTATTCTGAACAATTATTCAATTGTCATGATAAAGTTTTTTCCATCCCCTGTATGTTAGGATAGTTGTCATGAAAGATCAAAATTTTATAGTAAAAGAATACGCCACTACTTTTCCTGTGTGTACCGTGCAAGGTATCAGTACTCCAGCAGCCGTATCTAATCTTTTGTCATAGCCATTGCACACATGCGGAAAACACTCAAACTTGCCACAGGTGCTTTGCTCAAAATCCTTGCATAAGGTATAGCAGTGGAATGTTTGCAGCGCTTGCATTGCTTGTCGCAGGTAAGATTTCCTAGATGTGTTTCCGCGTGCATGTACGCGCCTGTCGACATGTTTTGGGAACGCGTTCCGGATTGTGCGTCAGAAAGATTCGGGTGCGCTTGATCTCCTTTGACATTATCGTTTTGTCCTTGTGAATATGCTCGGCCAGTATACCAACTTGTTGTAGGACTAAGTTCTGTTTTAGGTTTCGAAACGGAAGGTAAATTTTCAATTGGCGGAAACAATCAATACAAAAGATGATCCCTCACGCATAGTATTATTAGTAAGAGATCACCTTTAATTATATGTTATTTAGTTGCTATTTTACAATTTGGAGTATATCTTCAGTCCTTGCACGAGGATTGACTTCAAGTTCATGAATGCGGTTAAGTTCCACATCTTCCTGTGCGTAACCCATAC
>CAZGSG010000625.1:0-2159 GCA_964528095.1 uncultured Terrimonas sp. | reverse complement strand
AAAAAATGTTAATTTTGTAAAAATACCGGATTCAAAAGGGGATGGACTATGCCTGGTTGAGGTTGATGAAAAAAATGGCAGAACAAAAAATATGTATGTGTCATTCAAGGTATCAAACAAGAAGAAGATATTCGTTCTAAAGCAGAACGCAAAGAGAGGCGACATTGTGCGTTCTGACGATATTTTCATTAAGGAAGTATATATGAATGGAAATGGAGGGGATTATCCATTAAGAATGGAAGATGTGGCAGGTAAGGCGCTGAAAAGAGATCTACAAACCGGTACTGTGATTACCTGCCAGGCTTTAGAGGATTCTTTTGTTGTGCAAAAAGGAGATAATGTCAATATTGTTGCGGAGAATAAGAAACTTATTGTTCAGTCAAAGGGGAGAACGCTCGAGAAAGGAAAAATAGGAGATATTATCAGGGTAAAGAATTTAACATCCGATAAGGAAATCGTTGGCAGGGTAGTAGGAGCCAGCACTGTCAAGGTTGACTTGTAATGGAGGCAGTATGAAAACATTAATAAGCATAATAGCAATTTTCCCAATCCTTTCCGCATGTGCAGGAACTGAATATACATCACGAATTAGAAATGAACCTTTTAATATTGAAAATGTATTCAGACAGTCTCCATCACAACAGGTTCAGAAAGAGAATAAAAGCGGTACAATATGGCCTGGTGAACGAAGCACGAATACATTTTTTTCTGACGATAGAGCGCGCAGGGTAGGTGATATTATAACGGTAAGTATTATAGAGGTAACTGCTTCCAAGGAAGAAGCTACTACCGATTTAAAAAGAACCGGTGCTAATGTGAACCTTGGCATACCGAACTTTCTTGGTCTGGAAACAAACAAATTTCCTTCAAGCATTAATCCGGCAAGTATGGTGAAAGCGACGACTCAGAATGATTTTACCGGTAGCGGTGCAACTACGCGTGATGGTAGTATAAAATCAACCATATCGGCAAAAGTTGTTGAGGTAATGCCTAACGGGAATCTTGCAATTGAAGGAAAAAGAGAGATCTCACTGAATAAAGAAAGAAAAGAGATATTGTTTCAGGGAATAGTAAGACCGAAAGACATAGCTGCAAATAATTCAGTCTTATCAACTCAGGTTGCTGATGCTAAAGTTATTTTGACAGGCGTCGGTGTAATTGGAGAGAAACAGTCTCCGGGATGGCTTGCGAGGGTATTGGATGTTGTATGGCCATTCTAATGAAGCCGGGAAAACGAATGAAGAGAGCCGAAGGATGAAGAACGAAATGAATTCAAAATTCATAATTCATAATTCAAAATCAAGCATGATATGTCTACTCCTTGTTGCCTCCTTTCTTCTGTTGTTACTATCTCTGACGGCCCAGCCTTCTTATGCTGCCCGCATAAAAGAGCTTGGTCATATAAATGGTGTAAGGACAAACCAGTTGATAGGTTATGGGCTTGTTGTGGGGTTAAATAACACCGGGGATAAAGCAGCTACATTATTTACAAATCAATCGCTTGCGAATATGCTTGAAAAAATGGGTATTAAAATAGATCCAACTACGACCAAAGTTACTAACATTGCCGCTGTAATGGTGACGGCAGATCTGCCGCCATTTAGTAAAGTAGGCAATAAAGTGGATGCCGTTGTATCCTCCATAGGGGATTCGAAAGGCTTGCAGGGAGGAGTTCTCCTTATCACACAACTTAAAGGCGCTGATGGTGAAGTTTATGCTGTAGCGCAGGGCCCATTAGTAGTGGGAGGATTTTCTGCTGCAGGACAGGGCGCATCCATGCAAAAAAACCACCCCACTGTGGGAAGGATTGTCAATGGTGTTTCAATAGAGAAAGAAATTGGTTATGAGTTTGTTAAAACAGAGTCAATTATAATTTCACTGAAAATTCCGGATTTTACCAATGCACGCAGAATTGAGGAACGCATAAATACTGTTTTCAAGGATTCTTCAAATGCCACAGACGGTGGTACAATCAATGTAGCAATACCGGAAACTTTAAAGTCAAATCCTGTAAAGTTCCTTTCAATCATAGAAAATCTGGAAGTAAAACCTGATGTTCAGGCCAAGATTGTGGTGGATGAAAAAACCGTCACTATAGTAATAGGTGAAAATGTAAGAATTTCTACTGTGGCAATATCTCACGGGAATGTGAGCATTCA
>CAZGSG010000624.1:0-2169 GCA_964528095.1 uncultured Terrimonas sp. | reverse complement strand
TAATTTTGCATTTTGACTTTTGAATTATATCCGCCAGGCGCTGCATTTATAGCCCCGTAAAATAATCATAGCCTCTTTCCGCCCAGTAATCGGGTGGCCGTTCCTTGGCAAAGGACATGGTGCCGATCCGCTTCAGGCTTTTTACTCCATATTTGACCGGTATGATCAGGCGAAGAGGATAGCCCTGGTCCATTGGTAATGGTTGCCCGTTAAGCTCATAGCATAATAATGTTTGAGGATGCATGGCGCTTGCCATATCAATACCTACATAATATTCTTCATCAGGGGTCATTAATCCTACGAATTGCAGACCGGCTTCCTGGTCCAGTTTATACGCTTTCATGAAATCGGAAAATCGTACGCCTCCCCACCAAGTTACCTGGCTCCATCCTTCTATACATTTAAAATTAAAAACCACCTCGGTCATGGGAAGTTTTTTCATGTCATCCAAACTGATCTTTAATGAATCTCCATTTGCTTTTATTACAACCATTTTCCAGGTGGCCGGATCAAAATCATTCCCCAGGCCCACATCGCCATTCACTCTTGCTTTGCGCACCGCTTTCGACTTCGGATACTCTTTGGAGAGATTATTATTAGATAACAGGTGACTGAATAATGCTTCGTTTTTATCCAATACATTGCGTAAAGGCTGGTGAATGCCACCACGGATACCTCCATCTAATGGGCGACTTTGTAACCAGTACCAGCCATAGATCCCCGCACCAGCCAGCAGGAAAAAGAAAAAGAAGGAAACGATGGTTTTCTTCATGATCAGCTGTTCCGTTGTCAGCTTACTATTCTTTGTAAAAATATTTTTTAAAAAATTTGCCATGGTATCTTATTTAGTTGTCTGCCCGGGCACAGGTGCTGGTGCCGGCTCAGGTTCAATAGAAACCTCAGGAAGCTCATCCTTTGCTTGCTGTACTTCAAAGCCAGTGATCATTGCTCTGAAATTATTCCATCCCGCCCGGATGACCTGGATGATATGAATAAGAAAAAACAAAACATAACCGATCGTTAGAATAAAATGAATGATACGTGCCATCACATAGCCGCCGAATAGTGTACATAGCCAGGACAGTTGTACAGGTTTGTAAATGGCCAGCCCGGTGAGTATGGAGCCAATGCCCATTACAATGATCGCGCTGTAGGCAATACGCTGCGCCGCATTGTATTTATTGGATATGGCTGGCGCTGTTTTACGCAGGCGCAGATCATGCAGCAACACCTGCCAGGCTTCCTTAAATGAATGCCTGTTGGGTAAGAGGTATCGCCATTGACCAGAGAAGAAAGTATAAAGTACGTAGACAAAACCATTAATAAAAAAAAGCCACATGAACACAAAATGATAAGCCATGCCTTCTGCAAGACGGAAGGGTATATTCAGTGCCTGGTAAAAAGAATTGGGAAAAAACTTGAGGATCGTCTTATCACCAAAACCAATCTTATACACATCATTGGCCCAGTAGATCAGCAATCCGCTCCAGATCATAATGGCCAGTAAAGGGAAATTGACCCAGTGAAACCATCGGATGGCAAGCGGATGTTTCCGGACGATCTTTTTCATTTGTAGCAATAGTGCCTGTAAAAGGTACTGTAAAATAAGCCGGTTGCAAAATCAAAATTCAAAAGTCAAAATGCAAAATTCAAAACACACTCCTGAAACCGGGGTCCGTTTTGAATTTTGCATTTTGACTTTTGAATTATAGCAGGGTCTTCCAACGAAAGTCACCCGTTAAGGCATTACAACATGATCAATCACATGGATCACACCATTGCTCTGGTATACATTTTTAATAGTGATCGTCGCCATTCCGCCTTTTTCATCTTTGAGCATCAGTTTACCATCTTTTTTCATTACCCATAGTTTGCCGCCGGATACAGTAGCCAGTTCAGCAGTGCCATTACCTTCTTTGATCTTCGCTTCAAGCGCTTTTGAATCAAGTTTTCCTGCAACTACATGGTAGGTAAGAATTTTAGTAAGCGTGGCTTTATTCTCAGGTTTAACTAATGACTCCACCGTGCCTGCAGGAAGCATGGCAAACGCCTCATCGGTAGGAGCGAAAACAGTAAATGGTCCGGCACTTTGTAGTGTTTCAACCAGTCCGGCAGCTTTTACAGCCGCAACCAGGGTGGTATGGTCTTTTGAATTTACCGCATTTTCAA
>CAZGSG010000623.1:0-2170 GCA_964528095.1 uncultured Terrimonas sp. | reverse complement strand
AATTTCAATACCGGAAAGGAAATGAAGTATTCTTTGAAGGCAAGCCCGGAAAAACCTATGGATTCAGCATCAGTTATAATCTCTGATAACAGGATCATCGCAAAACCAACCTGTAAAAAATTATCTGGCAATCAAAAACACCGTATGTATTCAACAATTAACCGTGTTATATTTTTTCTTTCTGCAATAGTACTTACGCTCTCCTGCCGCAAAGGAGAATACCAGGAAAAACATTATTTCGGCAATATTAGTGTTGGAGTAAAAAGCCTGCCCGGAGTATCTACCATCATGTTGTATTTCGAAAATGAGAAACTGGATAGTGTAAGGCCAGACACCAGATCAGATAAGTTCTCCCTCCCCGCCGGAAAACCGGGAAAACTTTCCGTGTATGATGCCCGTACAAACCAATTTCTCACAGATACAACCATCACCATCTTACAAGACAGTCTGCAGGAATTCAATTTTGCTTATGGTCCGGAGCTGGGCATTGCAAAATTCGTAGATAAGGATGGTATCAAAGTACATCAGGACTCTATCTACATCCAGCTCTTCAACGACCTCGATCCTGTTTACTATCCCAAAAAGAAATACGGTTTCA
This sequence comes from uncultured Terrimonas sp., assembly GCA_964528095.1. Lineage (GTDB taxonomy): Bacteria > Bacteroidota > Bacteroidia > Chitinophagales > Chitinophagaceae > CAZGSG01. The sequence continues at coordinate 1,572 of CAZGSG010000623.1, read as the reverse complement.
GAATACTTCAGATAGATCCGGAAACCGGTGGGATAGTGACCCCCGTAGAAATAAATGATATGGAATGGAAGCAACTGAATTCCACCATTCTGAAATTAAGAGTATTAGACAACAACGGCAATGAAATACGCACTATAGCCCAATTGGTAGACCCTGAAACCGGTGAAGGGATCCCTCAGCCAGATGGTTTTCGATTTATCACCGGCTTTCCGTCTGGTACGTTTTATGCAGGAAAATATTTTATCGGAACCGTGTATTTTGATTTACCGAATTTCAGTATGCAGCTACGGGTAGCAGAGTTGTAATGATTCAAAGTTGCTGAAATTATTTCGCCAGGGCTGACCATTGGGTTGGCCCTTTTGCTTTAGGTGTGTCTGTTGGTCGCATGCTATACCCAGCCAAAACTGCTGTTTTTTGTCGATTTTGGCTGGCTATGATTTATTATACCCAGCCAAAACTCCTCTTTTTAGTCGATTTTGGCTGGCTATGATTTATTATAGCCAGCCAAAACACGCTATTTTTATTAGTTTTGGCTGGATATAGTGTCATTCAAGCCTGCCCAATAAAATGATCCCCTGCTCTTCTCTTCTTCTTTAGTATAGATCAAGCCGAAAATTCAATGGAAGCTGCCGTTAAAAAGATGGCATTTCAGGCATGTCAGCAAATTGATAATTTTATTCCAGCAAATCAGCTTTCATGAATCAATTACTGACAATCATTGCCCTTTGTGCCTTCTCCTGCATAGCCTGCAGCAAAAAAAATGACAGCGGGAATAAACTCCAGTGCCTTGTCACCCAAATAGAACAACCAACTGGTGAGAAATACCTGCTCAGCTATGATGAAAAAGGAAGGTTAACATCCGTTGACTATGGAACAAGTTCCGTTTGCAACATATCTTACGAAACCAATAAGATCATTGAACTAACTACCGGCACTAATGGATATTATAATAAAAAAACGTTTACACTCAATGCTTCAGGACTGGTAACACAGGAGAAAACAGAACGTGATGCTGCAGGTAATTCCTGGCAACTAAGAAACTATGTATATCAGGGAACACAGGTTACGAAAATGACCATGACTGAATCAAATAGCAGCAGCAGCGAAAGAACCTATACCTGGGCTAACGGTAATCTCATTACAGAAAACATCACGGGGGCAGGTCATACTCAAAAAATAGAGAATGAATATTACACAGACAGGGTCTACCAGCCAGGTTTTTATGCAACCAATTCCATTGATATTCTGAAGACCCAACACCTTCTTAAGAAAAGGACCAGCAACTACCAGGATAACAGTGGCACATCGTTGGAGATCACCAGTTACAGTTATGAGTTCAATAAAGATGGAAACATCTCCATCATTACAGAAAAAGATGAAATCAATACTACAAGGCCCAGCTGGAAATATTCATTTGACTATAAATGCAACTGACCCGCATTAAAGAAAGTATTAGGTGGGATTACAAAAAGCCCGGACATGATTGTTCCGGGGCTTTTACTTTTATGAAATTCCACCCAAAAAATAAAAAAACATCCGTTTTCTTCTTATATTGATTACAATAGCTCCTGT
>CAZGSG010000622.1:0-2177 GCA_964528095.1 uncultured Terrimonas sp. | reverse complement strand
CAGTGTTAGTGATGCAGGGATAAGAAGGATAATTCTTCAATCTCTACAACAAAACCTAAGTTATATTAATCGAAACAGAATGGCTATTCTAAAATACGCTGTGTGAAACCCTTTCTCCTTTTTCGATCCACAGAAGCATGATGATCACCTCCAGATAGTTTGAATCTTAATACAGAATCTCCGTGTTAAACGGCAAAGTATTGGCCACTCCCTTATCAATCATACCTCCTCCCCTTACTCCTGAGCAAATCCCGGTAAGTAAATGTAAATGTAGCCTGCACATAGTTTTCGCGGATCAGCTTTTGCTGTGTGGTACCCCTGCTGCCTCCTTCCAATGCCAGCGTATATAATCCACTACCGAGTACACCTCCCATGCCTGCCGTGATACCAAACTCCGTTATTGGTTTACTCCTGACCTGTAAGTATGAGTTCGTATAATACCCCCCCAGCTGAAAAAATCGTTTTTCCAGCAATTGTTTCATCTGTGGCACCAGTCTCGAAAACTCAACACCCGCGGATATACGGCTGCTGCTTACCAATTGCCAGCCCTTTTCTTTTATAGTCACCGCCGACCAGTCTTCGTATGTATAATCCGCGGCAAAACTCGTGCGCTTATTATGCTTCAGCGCAATACCTCCGGCTATTGTCTGCGGAAGGTAGAAACGGTCTGTCTTCAGGTATTCATCTTCAATTACCGATACATCGTTTTCGGAAACACTTATCGTTCTTTGTGAAGAGAATTTTGTTTTCGGCGCATACCTTGCTCCCAGCGAAAGATCCCATCGCTTGTTCAACGCCGTTTCATACAAAGCTCCGCCCTGGAAACGCAGATCGCCGATATAATCCTGTTGCGCGGTACTGATAACGGCCTGCAATGCGGCATCGCTCAATGTTTCTGTTTGATTAATTGCCCCGGCGATCACTGATGATTTTATTCCCAGGGAAAAATGTTTACCCAGTGAAACCGCATTGTTCCAGTAATAGTCATTTAATCCACCATCACCTTCATAAGCTGTTTTGTAAGTCGTTGAAGAACCTTCTACAAACTGGCTACCTGTAAACTTATAGTTCACATTACTAAACTGATTAAACCCTATACTACTGGCCCAGAATTTATTCACTTTTACTGCCAGGGCAATCCTCTTTACCCACATATCCTTGTTCTGGTTATTAGTCGCATCTATCGGGTCACCAGAGAAAGTTGAAGATTTTCCGGTTACGGCCACATTGAAAAGAAAAAAACTTCGGGGCAATCCTGTTATGGATGCGGGATTATTGTCGATCAGGTAGGCGGATGATTTTATGGCAAGCCCGGTACCTCCCATACCCATAGTACGATTATAGGATTTATTATCAATGTCACCAATGCCATAAACAGAATACGGGTTATTCATGTTCTGCGCAGCTAAAATAAGCGGCAATATATTTAACCCTGTAATACAGCCTGCGATGCGTATATGCTTTATCATTGTTCGGTTATCTATTGATCACAAGTACTGATAACTGTAATTGAGTAATAAAATTGGGTTTACCGGACTCACCCATGACGAGCCTGCTCACCTGCATGGCATCAGCAGAAAGGTCCTGCATCAAATACAAACCATAGTCCGCTGTGCCAGCTGTTGCAAGTAATTCACCAACGTAAGAGGTTATATTAAACCGATAATAATTATTCTCGCCATAAATATCATCGATAACAGGACTGGCATACATCACAGTACTGCCAGAGGAATCCGTCAAAGAACTTTTCACCAGGTTGGACCCGTCTGTAGCGGCCAGGTATAATTTATCCGGTAAACGATAACCATGCCTGTCAAAAGACAGATAAGCGGGCCTGACGATCAGTTCTGCTTTTAAAAGCCGGGTATAATTATCTGTCAGCTGTATGCTCTTTAAGGATGGGAAGATCATTTTAAGATATAATCCCGTGCCTGGTTGAGAAAAGGAGTAGCCGTTTGATCGCGAAGCAACAATTTCTGTAGTGCCGGTGCTGCCAGCCACCAAACCAGTACCCCCTCTTTCTGCCAGTACCTGGTTAAATGCAAGCGTATTCGCAAGTGAAGGGAAATCAACTGTTTTTTTCTCCTGGTAGGGAGTATTCGTATGGTAGTATAGCCGCATTGTATTGCTACCTGCGGCACCCTGTAATCCAAATATCGCTGTAAGGTCAATAGCAG
>CAZGSG010000621.1:0-2178 GCA_964528095.1 uncultured Terrimonas sp. | reverse complement strand
GGAGGGAAGAACCCGTGGCCAGCTTCGGATCCGAGATAATGATCACCCTGTTTTCCAGTTCCGGGCAGGAGATATAGTCAAGACTGATCTCGAAACTGCCATCTTTATTGTGTTTGCGATAAGCTGAAATAAAGGCATTGTCTGCCTGGTCGAAATAGTTCAACAAGCCCTGGTGCAGCGGTAATCCTGCACGAAGGATGGTAGCCAGTACCGGCTGGTCCTTCAGAACTTTTGCGGTATTGATCCCAAGCGGGGTCTGTATCTCTTTTTCAACAAAAGGCAACACCTTGCTGATCTCGTAGGCAGCGGCTTCGCCAATGCGTTCAAGATTGCGCCGGAAACGCATGCGGTCATGCTGAATTTCTACATTTCGTATTTCACTGACCCAGTTACTGATCAGGCTGTGTTGTTCGCTTAGATTAATGACCATATACTATATTTATTCCCGCCGGAAGAGATTGATCGCTGCTACTGATATTCTTTACCTGGTTTTCAGAAAGCAGGCGCCCTGAACTTTAACCTTCCTTAATTTTGGCAAATCTAATCTAAAAAAACTTTCATGGTTTACCGGGCTATTGGTTTAATGAGTGGCAGTTCTCTCGACGGGCTGGATATAGCGTTTGTTGAATTTCTGGAAAACGGGGGGAAATGGTCCTATGAGATCCTCCAGGCGGATTGTTACCCTTATTCCGACGATTGGAAGAAAAGACTACAAGCGGCAATCACCCTGAATGCATTGGATTATCAGCTATTGCATGTGGAGTATGGACATTTTCTCGGTGAGCAGGTGAATCGGTTCATTGAAGCCAATGAGCTGCAGTACAAAATAGCGCTTATTGCGTCTCATGGGCATACCAGCTTTCATATTCCCGCTAAAAAAATGACGGCACAATTGGGCGATGGTGCAGCGATAGCTGCGGAAACCGGGTTGCCCGTGGTGTCTGATCTAAGGGCAATGGACATTGCATTGGGGGGACAGGGAGCGCCGATCGTTCCTATCGGGGAAAAGCTACTAATGAAAGAATACAGCTATTTTTTAAATATAGGTGGTATTGCTAATGTTTCACTGGCAGAGCCTGAAACCGGGCAGGCAGTGGCCTTTGATATCTGTCCGGCCAACCGGGTATTGAATATGCTGGCAAATGAAAAAGGCAAAGAGTATGATGATGCGGGAAACATCGCCGCCACAGGAAATATAAATGAGGGGGTGCTGAAAAAACTCAATGCCCTGGATTATTACCGGCAATCGCCTCCCAAATCGCTTGCAAATGATTTTGGTGTGTCCACTATTTTCCCGATCATAAAAGAGGCTACGGATAATATAGCTGATGCATTGAGAACGTATACAGAACATATTGCTGTACAGGTACACGCTGCTATTGCCGATTCTCTGCATAATTCAGGCAATATGGCACTGCAGCCTGCTAAAATGCTTGTTACCGGAGGTGGCGCATTTAATACATTTCTTATTAAACGGTTGACGGATCTTCTTGACCAGCTGAATATCGAAGTCATTGTACCTGATGATAAACTTGTCAATTATAAAGAAGCCCTGATCATGGCCCTGGCAGGTGTACTTCGCTGGAGAGAAGAAACAACTGTTTTATCTTCTGTGACGGGTGCTGTAAGAGATAGTGTGGGAGGTGCTATGTGGATGGGCCAGGGGCAATAAGCCGGTAATCATAAAATGCGGGCTTCTTCTTGTAATAACCGGTTAGGTCTATTATCTTTCGGACAGGTAGCCTGGTCGTGCCGGGCAAATCAACACTGGCCATGCCATTCAACCTGCTTTATATTATACCTGTACAATCCTGCCGTCTCTTCATCGTCACTTTATTATTATTACCGGTATCGTTATTTGCACAATTGCGGGCAGATTTTTTTCCTGATAAAACAGGGGGCTGTTCACCGGTCCGTATTTCATTTTCCAATACTACGGCAGGCGCTTCAGCCAGTGCAAGCTGGCACTGGGATTTTGGGAATGGCAATACATCTGTTTTGCAAAATCCCGGAGCTATATTCCTTGAAGAAAAAACATATACCGTCACACTCACAGTAAAAGACGGAGCACAGTCTTCACAAAAAACACAGGTAATCACCGTGTATAGAAAACCGCCGCGCGATTGTACTGCGGCTTCACCCAATCAACCTCGCCGCCGCCTTCCCACTTTTTTACCA
>CAZGSG010000620.1:0-2183 GCA_964528095.1 uncultured Terrimonas sp. | reverse complement strand
TTCTATTATTTTCGGTTACCTTTTTCTTTCGCCGATCCATCGTCTTATACAATTGAAAGGGTTTATTCGTTTTTTGATCATCCGGCACAACGTGATGAACCTGGTAGCGATCATCTGCAATATTTTCGGAAGATTCTCGCTGGCCCAGATATTGGGCAATGCGGCGATATTCTCCTTTACACAGGCTATCGGTCTTGCAGTATTCAGCAAGATCTGCATGGAAGCGATCTTATTACAGATAGCCGCCAGCCGTGTCAGCCGGGGATTAAAACTGCATTTCGACTACCAGCATGTACTGAACGGTTTCCGTCGCCCTATACTTTTTCTCGTTGTTGTATTATGGATGATCGTATTCACCACCAACCTGAATATTTACAACCCACTTCTCGATAACCTGATCAGTTTCATGAACAAACAAAGAAATATCGGCAGTGCTTCTTTCTCTGTTGGCAGTATCATGCTTTTTTTCTTTATCATCTGGATCGCTCATTTGCTGCAGAAGTATATTGGCTACTTTTTTGGTGAAACAGGCAATGATGAAGAGATAACCAACAAGGGAAAAAAATCGCGGCTACTGGTAGCCAAACTGATCTTGCTCTGTGTCGGTTATTTTCTTGCTGTAGCCGCCTCCGGGCTACCGCTTGACAAGATCACAATCGTACTCGGCGCCCTGGGTGTTGGTATTGGTCTTGGCCTGCAAAACATTGTAAATAATTTTGTCTCCGGTATTGTACTCATCTTTGACCGGCCCCTCCAAATCGGAGACGCGGTAGAGATTGGTGATAAAGCAGGAAAAGTAAGGGAGATCGGATTACGGTCTACTACTTTGCTTACACAGGATGGCGCGGAAGTCATTATTCCCAATGGAGATATTCTTTCTCAACAGATTGTCAACTGGACATTGAGCAATAACCAGCAACGTATTGAAATGGGCCTCTCCGTCACCGGCAGTAAAGACATGGAAAAAGTATCCGCATTGATCAGGAATACTATTCTTTCATCCAATCTTATCTTTGAGAACCGGGATCCGCAGATCTTATTCATGGCAGTACACGAAGACGGTTATGATCTGAAAGTATTCTTCTGGTCGGCTGATGTAAGCAGATCTCCGCAGGTAAGAAGTGAGATCTTATTATTGTTACACAATAAACTAAACGCCGAAGGTATCTTTGTCAAGTAAACACTTACATATACCAGGGAAAGAGCCAATGCTGTTTCCCCTGATTTTTATATCTTCATTTACCCGGCTATCACCCGGGTATAAAATAATTGGTATTGTTAAATGACGGTATAGTAGTTTGCCGGGTATTATTCATAAATCGCAAGACTTGATTAAAGTAGTTTATTTTTTCCTGTTGACCATTTGCTGGAGTTTTACCGCTCCTGTCTTACTTGCCCAGTCATCCGTTCCTGATAAACACACGGACAGCAATATTGTATCGGAGCAACGACAGGCTGTTGATTTTTTAGACAGTATAAAACAACTGGCGCCAAGTGTACACTGGCCAAATGTAAACCCTGAATTATTTTTACAAAATCTTCGCACTTTTGCTTTATATCCATTAAAATTTTATGAAGGAAAGGGAACCAACTTTTGCGCTTATTCTGCCATTACCTATATCCCGCTCAATTACGATCCAATCGGGTTTGCCAGGTTCATGATCCGCCTGTATATGAATGGCGAAGCCAGAATGGGCAAAGTATTCTTCCGGCCGGGTGAAGCTGTCAGAAATGAAACAGGGCTCATCAAATACAAGGGAGCGCTGGATATCAGTCCTGCCAGCCAGATGTGGTTCCTGATCCTGGCAGATCATTTTAAAGGTTATCTCAATACGTTTAACCGCCATTTTAATAAAGGTGATGAGAGCACACTTTGGGCATCAACCAATTTTGCCAAATTCAACCGGATGATACGCCGGCTTTTTCGTTTTAAGGTTAAAGCAAGAGGTGCGGACCTGTTTCGTCCCTGGATACATGACATCTATGGCTACCTGCGTGAGCGAGCGCAGCAAGGACCTGTTTTTTTATACCTGAATAACCGCTTGTTATATAAGAAAAAACATGTGGTGACCCGGTTTGGCATCCCAACCCATTATGTATTATTACTTGATATCTATAAGACCCCTGATAATAAAGTCAATATTATCTATTGGGACTATGGTAAAAAAACGCTTCAGCAGGTA
>CAZGSG010000619.1:0-2184 GCA_964528095.1 uncultured Terrimonas sp. | reverse complement strand
TATAGAGTACTGGGTTTATAGTTATTCAAATATGTTTCACCCCATTTTTTTTAATGATATAAATACATCAAAGTATATGTTACCTTATATGCATAAGGGCACCCATGAATTGGTGATCGGTATTTTGATTGGCAATACTTATGGAAGCAGCTGCCCCAGACGGGTGTGGTAGTTATTCTTAGTATGTTACTTTTTCAATATGCCACGCATTTTTCCCAATAAACGTTCTCGTTTCTTTGAGGATATTATTTTCTCCATAAATTATTTCATCATACTGTAGGAGTTCTCCATTTTCAAATGACGATTCCGCTAAAATTATTCCTGAAGAACTATAATGTCTGAATAATATTGTTTCCTGGTTGGTCTTAACATACTTTCTGAAAATTATTGAACTGGAAGAATTGATTTTATGCTCTATTTCATGATCGACTCCTGGGTAATTCTCAAAAAGAGTATGATCTACTTCAAAGCCAGCAAAACTATCTGTTATGAAAGATACAAACTCAATCTTTTTGTCTATTAGCTTTTCAATGATCATCCCTTTAAACTTCGTCTCTTCAACAATCTTACAATATCCAATCCTGCTTGCTTCAAACGCTTCTTTTGAAATGGCAGATTCTTCGTTAAAAGGATGACCTTTAAAATATTCAATCATATGCTGCTATTGTTTTAAATAAGGTGAAATATCAACTGAGCTTCTTTCTTTGATAATTGCAATTTGAAACCCTTTTCCTTGAAACTTTTGAGAATACTCTAATCCAAAAGATTCCATAAAGTTAGAATAAAAGTTACCTGTAAAGGTCCTGTTGGTTCCGTCAGTATGCATATTAGTTCCACGAATGATTCCCATAAATTTATCTTTTTCAATGGCTCCCGCTTTAGCGGTAGTAGCATTCTTAAATCTTTCAACCAACCCATCAAACGTTTGAGCATCTACCTTAATAGCGATGTCAAGATCACCTACATCTGCCGCATTACTCACTCTCAAGGAACTTCCTTGTACAAAAATAGCGTTAGTAGGTAAATTCCAATCAGAAGTTAGTTTTTTCACGACATCACTAAATTGCTCATATTCCTGCAAACTTTGAAATAAATTGGGATACCCCCTCTGTTTTACGATATTCCAAAAATTACTCTGAGAAATCAGATCAGCAGCAGAGAATGACTTATCTGGCCTGCATCCATTCAAAATAATATCTTCTACTTCGTTGACCGGCAAATTCAATGTTTGTGCATGAGCTACAATTTCTCTAATCTCATCATCCGTATATTTCAGGATCCAGCCATTTTTTCCAACTACTCTTTCTAAGATACGTTTCTTTAAAGCTTCCCAATCCCATAGTCTAAGAATTGTAGTTTCAACTACCTCATCAAACCTATCAGCAACTTCTGAATCCTGGCGCACTCTCAACCTGTTACTTACTGTCTGAGTGTTTTGTACAAAGTTGACCAACAGTTGAGAACCAATAGTTCCGGCATCGATTGCAATACTTACTACTTCCCAGTTATCCGCCAACCACTTACCCTCTGGTCCCAATTTGGAAATCATTTCCCGGTTTTCAGGATTACTCATATAGCCATCCATGAATACTTTGGCTATTTCCACTACAGCTATCGTCTTTAGAATATAACCCGCTCCTTTGGTAAACAATACTCTCACTGAACCCGTTAAGCCAAGAAACATTGTAGCTCTGTTTATGGCTGTGAGCATTTCCCCCTTTCCTTGTTTCTCAGCCAAATGCCCCAGGTACAAAACAGGTAGTACATCATAGACAGAGGCTGTATCTTTATACACCCTGACCCTGTCAAGAAGACTTGTTGGAGTGAAATTATGAATGGCCTTATATAGCTGAGTACTTGTCCCCAGGCTTACAATGCTCCCAATATTAGTTTGTACATTAATGGGGCCTGAATCATAAGAAACAGCAGTAAGGTAGCTTTTTCCATTGCAGATTTCATCTGCACCTGAATATGTGTTTGACGGAACAGTTCCTACATAGGCATAGAAATTGGGCACGGGCGCCACTCCATAAATATCGCACAAATCGGTTATGCAATTAAGTAATTCCGTACAATTGTCTCCGTCTATTCCTCTGTACAGATCCCGCGTAGTAGCATTATTCAACCGAAAAAAATCATACAATTTTTGCCTGTCCTTAAATCCGCGGATAATGTTCAATACAG
>CAZGSG010000618.1:0-2186 GCA_964528095.1 uncultured Terrimonas sp. | reverse complement strand
AAAGTAAAAAAACTGGCGATAACCGGGGCTAATCTTGTACCGGATACTACCGCAGTTCCCCAACAAATATGGGATATGGTCTTACCGGCTTATAAAATGTTGCAGGCAAAAAAAGTGAAGACGGACCAGGAAAAAAACTCGTTCAAATTGCTACGACTTTTAAATGATCAACCCCATATTGCTGTTTCTTCATTGCGTACTATTCAATGCCCCACACTTGTTATCGGCGGAGATCATGATGTGATCAAAGAGGAGCACACCATGCTTATTTATAAAAATATTCCCAGGTCTTATCTATGGATATTGCCAGCTTCAGGACATTCCACCCCAATTGTGTACGCAGAAGATTTTAACCGGATCGTAGGACGTTTTTTTGCCAACCCTTACAGAAGCATTTCTGGTGAAGGACGGTTTATGTGATGAAAGTTCAGGCCTCTTAAATCCGAGGTGTACGCTGATTTTGAATTTTAATTGATTTTTGGGGGTAAGAAATAAAAGCCGGTCTTACACAGATTTGGTTTTATATGTATGGATGTCCTCTGTTTGTTTTTACACGGAACCACTGGTGATCAGTCTTTCTATCAGTAAATCTTGGTCTTATTTGAGAATTAAGCATATTGAAGTTTAAAATACAGAGGCACGGAGGGCTCAAAATCCTTTATAGTGTTTCTCTAAGCCGTGCCTCCATATTCTGAGTTGCAATATTCTTAATGTTCAGATCAATCCCCATTTACTCATAGAAAGACTGATCACCAGTGATTCAGTGTAAAAACAAAAACAGGAATTCTTCGTGAGACATTATTTTATCTTCCAGTCGCACAGCAATGGTTCTGCATGCTAATTAACAAACCCTAATCGCCGCTCTACTTCTACAGGCAGGGCAGGCAGCTTTCTTCTTTCTATCAAAAAACTATTTAGCTGTGCAATCTCCCGGAAAATATAATGTTTATCGGCTGCCGCTTTCAGGTAATCCTTACCGGTACTTCCTCCCGTACCAATACGGGTACCGATCATGCGATGCACCATATTCATATGACGGTATCGCCAGCTGCTTAATTGTTCATCAATCTCCAGCAAGCTGTTCAACAACTGAAAAGGTAATTGCAGCATGGGGTATCCGCGGTACAACATGATAAACAATGCCGCTCTTGCCGCCTTGGGAGAGATCGTTCTGTGACCGGGTATTGTTTCCAGGGAAAATATTTCATCAAAAGCAGCCAGGTTATTTTTTTCGCCCTCAGATAAACTATTTGTCAGCCGGTTCCGGTATTCTGCCCAGAATGGATGAGGATATGTTTCGCTTTTTTCTGCCTCAAAATCTTTCCAGAATGCGGGTTCATTAAAGATGGGCATTCTTTCCAACCATTCATTCAGCCATTGCAACAATGAACGGTCATGCTCTGCTTTTTTAATAATATCGACATGATATGGGCAAAGCTGGGCTGTGTAATATTCTTTGCCATGACGCTGTTCATATTTAAGGCCGAGTTTGGCTTCCAGTTCTTTGAATTGCCAGCTTTGAAATCCAGAGGCAGGTCGCAACATATCCCGGAAATCGAGAAAATCCATTGGCGTCATGGTTTCCATAATATCGATCTGGTGCACAAGTACTCTTAGTATCGTTACGCACCTGTTCAGGCGATGCACAACAGTTTGTAATTCCGGGGAATTATCATTCAGGGCAGGCCGTTGCATAATGGCCAGTACCGAATCTACTTCGTGATGTAATTGTTTAAACCAAAGTTCATATGCCTGGTGGATAACGATAAAAAGCATTTCATCATGCGCAGGCTGCTGGTGTTTGTCACTTTCCGGTAGTTGGGCATTAAGGATCTTATCGAGTTGAAGATAATCGTGGTAATGAACTTCCATATGCAATCAATTGGCAGGCGGATGCTCAGGGTTTGATAAACTCATAACCGATATCCGTGCGGTAATAAATGCCTTCAAATTTTATATAATCCAGTACGTCAAGCGAGGTATTGACGGCTTCTTCCATATCTTCTCCATAAGAAGTAACGCAGAATACACGGCCACCATCACTCAATATCTTTTCGCCTTCCGCTTTTGTGCCCGCATGAAAGATCAGCGATTGTTTCCCATATTTATCATTAATACCGTCTATTTCATACCCTTTTTCATACCCGGTAGGATAGCCACGGCTTACCGCTACTACCGTTGCTGCC
>CAZGSG010000617.1:0-2189 GCA_964528095.1 uncultured Terrimonas sp. | reverse complement strand
AGAGCTGTTTTAGTAAATGGCCAAAATGATGGTAAAAAAATTGAAGCTCCAGTAAAACGGATTGATGAAAAAATGATGCGCTTAAAGGGAATATTGGAGAACATAGCGACTGAAGAGGCCGACCTGCAAAAAACGAACAAGATAATTTTTCAGCTTTTTTATGAATTACTACAGCCGTTAATTGAATTTATTAACGAAAAACTTATTGAGATCGAACCATTATTCAATAACATTACTATTGATATTTGGTACAACAGGAGGCATCATTTTGACAGATTTACTACAACCGACCTTAAGAATATTCTTTCAAAAGAAGGTGATATATGGATTATTGGAATGCAGTTTTATCTGAATGGGTTCAAAAAAGCAGGTATCAAAGCTTTTGATATAACGAAAAAGCTGGAAATAAAATTAGACACATACAAATACTCCATTGAATTCCATCCCGAAGAGGTTTGGGGAGAAAGAGTGTATCGTCAAATGTATACCAAGGAAGAACTACATGAATTTGCTGAAAAGTATGTTGAAAAACTATTGGATGACATTACCCTGCAAGTTGAGTTATTAGTGGACAATTAGCCACCATTACACCCTAAAATAGAATGTTTCTATTCACGAGATCAAAATAAAAAGCCCGCAATTTGCGCGGCTTCCGGTAGTGTGGAGTCCGCCGGAGTCGAACCAATGTGCATCCTTTGCAGGCACAAGAGTAATTGCTTTCAGAGGTTTCCTTTTTATCGTATCAGCACAAATGTTCCAATAATAATGAATGCGGCTCCGGTAATAGTTTTCAGATCCACCTGCTCTTTTAAAATGATCACGGAAAGTCCGATAGCAATGGCAACACTCAATTTATCGATGGGCGCCACTTTGGATACAGGTCCTGTTTCCAAAGCTTTGAAATAAAATATCCAGGAAAGACCGGTAGCAATGCCAGATAAGATCAGGAATATTAGATTATGTCTCGTAATGAACTTGAGGTCTTTCCATTGACCCATTGCCAGTACAATACCCCATGCCATAAACAATATAACTACAGTGCGGATCGCAGTTGCCAGATTTCCATTAATTCCTTTCAATCCCAATTTCGCCAATACAGCAGTGATCCCGGCAAAAAATGCAGACAACAGCGCGTAGTATTTCCACATAATAAAAGGTTTCGATGATGTATGTGTCGTCAATACGTAAGTCCGATTTATTTCAATTGGAAAAATACACCGGATAATAAAATACGTATAGTGTATAAGATAGTTCATATGCCCGGCAACCCTGATAGAAAGTTTATCGTAACGAACTGTTGTTGGGCCTGTTTTGATGGCTCTTAAGAATTCCTTCAGAATCTGTCTTTTTATTCGCACCCGGAAACCCCGAGTCCTGTTTTTATGAGCTGGATGTCACTGAAAAGTGGCGTCCTATTGTAGTTTATGGCAGTTACATAAGTTTTAAAAATGACATTTCCAAATTCAAAACTTGTATTTCCTGATTTCGATAATGTCTTTTACTGATTTCGGAAGTGGAGTACATAGCCCGGGCAGTTTCTTTGCAGTTAAACAAACCAACTCATGCTAACAAGAAGAATATCTGGCCTCTCGTTGATCGTTCTTTCATTTTCTTTTCTTACTTCCTGCGACAAGGATGATGATACCCCGGTTTATACTGTACCGACTACTTATAGCTTTGATAATGTTGAATACGTTGAGGGTTCTGGCCGCGTAAGCATGTGGGCAGGATTTACAGGATGGTTGGGTAAGTCTACCAGCCGTGAGTTGAATCAGGATTCTGCTAACTATATGTGGAATAATACAAACAATGCTTTCAAGGCAGAGACAGGATCCAACCTGCCCTTTTCACCCGCTGCCATGAACGGACTTGGCTTCAATCTTTCCTCTAAAACCGCTGATGCAGCTATTGTGAAACAGTGGGTTGATTCCATGGTGAAAGTGAGCAAGTCATTTGGTGCAACTGCTTCCAATGGCGTAGCTGGTATGGCAGGAAACAGACTCGTGAATTATTCCGGTTTGGAATTCAATCAACTGGTGGCGAAAGGAATGATGGGCGCTTTGCAGTTGAGCCAGGTGATCAGCTATCTTGATAAATCAAAAACTGATGATAACAACACAATAACTGCAGGTAAAGGCACGGCCATGCAACACAGCTGGGACCTTGCTTTTGGATATGTGGGTATTCCA
>CAZGSG010000616.1:0-2193 GCA_964528095.1 uncultured Terrimonas sp. | reverse complement strand
GTCAGAGACGTCCTCACAACAACCCTGGGTTTGCGGCATTGTTTATGGGATGGTAGACTACCGATAACAGGGTCAGAGACGTCCTCACAACAACCCTGGGTTTGCGGCATTGTTTATGGGATGGTAGACTACCGATAACAGGGTCAGAGACGTCCTCACAACAACCCTGAGTTTGCGACATTGTTTATTGGATGGTACACAACCTACAACAGGAGGTAAATGGACGATTTGCTACAAACAGATAGCCGCCGGGGCTTGCATTTCCTAAACCTTGTTGGCTACGTCTTTTTGATGACCGAATACCCGCCAAAGAAAACTGAATGCTCACACTGCATTGAAAACGCACATATTCCGTATCAAAACCGAACAGTTTCGTACTTCTTCGCCTGGTTAACTCGTTAAAAATCATTCTCTTGGGTTATGGCATTTTATTGGTTGCGAAAGACCACCTGCATCAACAGGCCTTATTTAAACCAGCAACCTCTAACATATGCTAAAGACTTCTTTCAGGATGGTTTGGCGCAACGCGCTCAAGAACCGGAGCTATACCTTTATCAGCCTTTTGAGTCTTGTACTCGGGATCACTTTGTTCTTCCTTATCAGCATCTGGATAAAAGATGAGATGGGGTATGACAAACATTTTCCCGAGGCGCGGGAGATCTGCCGGGTAGAAAGTACGCTGATCGAACCGGGTGGCGCGGTGAGCAACACATCGTCGGTGGGCTGGCCGATCGGCAAGATCCTGTCAACGAAATACCCGGAAATTGATCATGTCACCTACCTGCGAAACTGGCAACCGAATATCCTGCATAAGGGCGCTCATTTTTATGAACATGGATTGTATGCCGATAAGGAATTTTTCAATGTGTTTGGGTATGCGCTGGCAGAAGGGAATCCGGCCAACGCGCTGACTGATCCCTATAGCGTAGTGATCAGCAAAGACCTCCGGCAAAAATATTTTGGCAATGAACAGGCGCTTGGGAAAATCATCATGATCAATGATACGATTCCCTATAAGATCACGGGCGTGTTCAACGATCTGTCGGCCCCTTCTCATCTTTCGTTTGATATGATCGGTTCATTCACCACTATCTGTTCTATGAGCCCTGAATATTGCGAAAGGGAATTCGCGCAGGGTTGGTTCGATCTGAATGTATACAATTATGTACGCCTCAATAAGAACGCCGATGCCCGTGTGGTGGAATCCAGGATCAGGGATATTGTATTGACAAATGGCAAGGACGAAATTAAAAAAACGGGCTATAAATCTATTTTAAGCCTACGCCCGGTTACGGATATCTATTTATATTCCGGTATGCAAACCGCAGGAGGCACCATCGGAAATTATAAAACCATGCGGCTCTTCTTGCTGATCGGCATCTTTATCCTGGTGATCGCCTGTCTTAATTTTATCAATCTCACTACCGCCAACTCCGTGGAAAGGGCAAAAGAGATTGGCGTAAAAAAAGTGTTAGGAGGGGATCGTCGCGGGCTGATAATACAGTTTCTGACGGAAGCCGGCATACTCTGCGGTTTCGCGACGCTTGTCAGTGTTGTTTTGATGGTTCTCTTATTACCATCCTTTAATCAATTTACGGGCAAGACTTTTACAATAGCCAGTATGTTCTCACCCGGCAATATACTCTTACTTGCCGGTATACTGATCGTGTTGGTGCCATTGGCCGGTCTTTATCCGTCATGGGTGCTTTCTTCTTTTAAACCAATTAAAGTACTGAAAGGAAAATTCGCGCATACCAATTCGGGCAACTTCCTGCGACGCTCGCTGGTAGTCACCCAGTTTACTATTTCCGCCGCCTTCATCATGTGTACGATCATCATGTGGAAACAAATGCGTTTCATGCAGCAGAAGGAACTGGGATTCGATAAGGAGAAACTGCTGGTGGTAGATATGGCCAAAGTGCCCTGGGGCATGCGACACGATAAGGGGCCATTATTTAAACAGAACCTGCTGGCACAGCAAGGTATAAAAAATGTAAGCCTCGCTAACAGTGTACCCGGCCGAAGCGGATGGGACGGACAGTTCGCTTACCCGGAAGGAAAGACGACCGAACAGGGATTGACCGTTGAATATATCCCCGTTGATATGGATTTTATCAGGACCATTGGCCTGCAGTTGACAAGTGGCAGAGATTTTATCGCGAACAGCAAGCAGGATGAGGATGAGTCTTTTAT
>CAZGSG010000615.1:0-2195 GCA_964528095.1 uncultured Terrimonas sp. | reverse complement strand
CAATAGAAAATGCCTTGCAAAAAGATTGGACCCTGCGCGAAAAGCTTTCGATACTCCAGGCTTCCATGGAAAGACTGGATAAGATCGAACAGGCTCCTCGTACAGAAGTCGTATTGAACGCGCTGAACTATGCACGCGAAAAACAAGGACTGGAAGTTCAATAATTTAGCAGGCTTAAACCGTATTTTAGCATTTTGCTTTTATAGCAGGATGCTTTTTTTATGACCCGTAAACAACGTTACCAGTTTGTCATTGATTATTTTGAACGCAACGTACCCGAGGCGGAGACCGAACTGATCTATGACAACCCCTATCAATTACTTGTAGCTGTTATTTTATCCGCGCAATGCACGGATAAAAGAGTGAACATGACTACGCCCGCCATCTTTGAAAAATACCCCAGTGTATATTCATTGAGCCGCACGAGTTTCGACGAACTTTTTCCATTTATCAGAAGTATCTCTTACCCGAATAATAAGACCAAACATCTTATTGGTATGGCGGAGAAAGTAGTACAGGATTTTAATGGCCAGATCCCCATGACAGTCGATGAGCTCATTCAACTCCCCGGTGTAGGTCGCAAAACAGCCAATGTAATTACATCTGTTATCGATCAGCAACCCAATATGGCTGTTGATACACATGTATTCCGTGTGAGCAGGCGTATTGGATTGGTGCCACAGACCGCTTCTACTCCACTTGCGGTAGAAAAAGAATTAATTAAAAATATTCCTGAAGCACTTGTACATAAAGCGCATCACTGGCTGATCCTGCATGGCCGTTATACCTGCCTCGCACGCAACCCGCAATGTCAGCGCTGCGGCCTGCGTGAAGTCTGCGTTTTTTTCCAGAAAAAAACGAATTAATACTGGTGTAATATTTCTTCATCCATTTTTAACCGGCTTAGCTTTCTTATCGGAAAGCAATTACTGTATTAATTAATAACTAATACTAAGTCAGTTGAAAAAATTTCTTTTTACACCTCGTGTATGCCCCCTTGTGGTATTATCAACATTGCTTTTTTGCAATATTGAAAAACCCTGCGCACAATACTATTTTTATAATGATGATTATTTGTCAAAAGATATTATTGTAGAAGTTGGTTGTTCTGCCGGTCTGATGAATAGCCTCACTGATCTTGGGGGTCAAAAAGGTATTGGCAAGCGATTTATAAAAGACCTTAACTGGAAGGTTAGCCAGCCATCTTACAGTATATATGTTATTGGCACGTACAGAAACGCCGTAGGCCTAAGAGCAGAATTTACAAAGGGTACGATACTTTCAGCCGATGGCCTGCTTCAACAGACCGACCCGGACCTTGCGGGCAGGTATGGCAGGAATCTTAGTTTCAAAACAAGTATAACCGAGTATCAATTAAGTACAGAGGTCCATCCTTTATTTTTCAAAGAATATTATACTGATGAAGTACCTTCCTTTTCGCCATACCTGGTAACGGGCATTGCTTATTTTTCATTCGACCCCAGGGCCGAGCTCAATGGTGAATGGCATGCCTTGCATGCGTTACGGCTGGAGGGCCAGGGTTTTGAGGAATACCCCGATCGGAAAGCGTATAAACTTAAACAACTCAATCTCCCATTCGGTGCAGGAATTAAAAGAGAAATCAGCACGGTTTTGTCGGCGCGGTTAGAAATAGTATACCGCAAACTTTTTACCGACTACCTGGATGATGTAAGTAATGCATATGTGGACCCTGTTTATTTTTCGAAATACTTATCACCGCAACAAGCGATCATCGCTAAACAACTGTACAGCCGTATGGAGGAATTACAACCGGCCTACCAGGTAAGCAGTGACATGCCAAGAGGAAACAGGAAAAACAAAGACGCTTACTTTACAATCCAGGTCAAAGTCGGTATAGCGATCAGGTACAGGGGGAGATAATGGGCATTGCTACCAATTCGCTTTTTAACACGGAGGAACGGGTGGATATTTCCTGAATTTGATCTGTATTTTTCATTCGGGCCGATTTAATACTGAAGTCTCAAATAAGGAAACACGGAAATGTTCGAAACGAATTAACACGTCTTGAACATTTCCGTGTATTAGATACCTTGTTGGAAATTGATGGTCAGGATTAATTATAAATTATATCTGCCGGTCATTTTCACGTAGTGAAAAAGCAGTCGTTGATCAGGGTGCTGTTTTCACGTCAGTGAAAACGCTCTGTTAACTCT
>CAZGSG010000614.1:0-2215 GCA_964528095.1 uncultured Terrimonas sp. | reverse complement strand
TATGGGTTTTCACTATAGCGGTTGTTTTTTAAGTGGACAAAACTACAGCGGATTTCGTTGCTTTTTTGTAGTTTTCTACTTATTCAATTCTTTCTTGCCCAGTCCTGAAACATGCGCTGCGTCTGTCTTCTGGGCCACTTCAGTAGGTTTTACATTCACGCCGGAGCACTTGGTCCACTCACGAGTGAACTCTGCACCAAACAAAAGGATCAGCCCTGAATAGGAAACCCATAGCATGATCAGGATCACACTTCCTGCAGCGCCATAGGTGGTGCCTGGATTACTGGTACCGAAATACAGACCCAGTAAAAATTTAGCGATCACGAATAAAATGGAAGTAAGGAGCGCACCGGGAATCACTGCCTTCCAGCTGATCTTGATATCCGGCAGGTACTTGAACATGGCTGCGAAGAGAAAAGTAATGATCGTGACAGACAGGGCCAGGTCGAGTATTTTGAAAATGACGAGGAAGGAGTCGGAGAGAAAGCCAGCTACCCAGTTACTCAGGATATTGAGCAGGGTACTCAATAATAATGATACCAGTAACATGAACCCCATTACCAGGATTAGTCCGAAAGAGAAAAGACGGTCGCGGATCAGTTTCAGGAACTTGCCTTTGGGTTGTGGTTTCACCTCCCATATATTATTAAAGATCTGTTGCACATTCACGAATACGCCCGTAGCACCGAAGAGCAGCGTGGCAATACCGAGTACCGATGTCAGCCAGCTCCCTTTTGTTTTACTGGCCATGGCCACAATATTCTGGATATATTGGGCTGCTTCATAACCGACCAGTCCTCCCAGTTGCGAGGTCAGTTGATTGGTCACGGCCTCCTTGCCGAGAAAATAGCCCGCGATAGCGATCATCACCACCATCAAACCTGGTAGTGAGAAGATAGTATAATAAGATATCACGGCACTACTGGCGAAGGGCATGCGACTATCCCAGCCAGTGTAGGCGCCTTTGAGGCAGCCGAGTATTTTCTGAATGCTTGTTTTGACCCTCATGTTCGAAGTATTCTACCGGTAGCCGGTTAAAAAACGATACCGGCCGGGAGGGCGGGGAAGATGATACCCGTAATGGTTACCACCAGCCAATGGAGCTGTCTAATTTACCATCGCGGGTGAACACCAGTTTCAGGTCAGCAGGTTTTCCATCCAGTTCTACCTGGTAATACAGGTGTCCGTTACGGGCTACCCGTTCTACGCCATCGATCTTGTAATTGTGGTACTGGTCTTTGATAGCTTGCTTCACTGCCTGGGGGAGTTGACCGGCATTGATATCACGTTTGTAAACGGCCAGTTGGCCATTGGCATCGAAGAGGGCTTTGTGATCCGCTCTTTTTACATCGAATTCGGCTTCGAACTGATTGCCTTTCTTTTCCCATTCTACTTTTGAAGTGGCGGGGAAGTACTTGCTGAATGATTTGAGTACTGCCTGGGGCACCTGCGAGGAGGGAATATCCTGACTGAATGTGTTGAGGGAAAACAACAAGGTGAGGGAAAGCAGCAATGTGGTTTTCATAACTGTGGTTTTAAGTACTACAATATAACGGTTTTAATGTTTTGGAGGAAGGATACAAGGGGGGAGGGTGTATACCATATATATAAGGAGAGGAGCATTTCCGGTTATTTTGAGAATATTTCCAATTTATTTGGTGAAGTGATCGAAATGCATATCTTTGCAACCCGTTAAAAAACAGGGAGTTCTTTAAAAGATTGCAGAGTTGGAAGCCGGAAAGAAAACTGGATTTATTGTAAAATAAATTTGGTGTGTAAAACGAATCGGCCTACCTTCGCAACCCATTTAAAAACAACGAGTTCTTTACATTTTAAGGTTTACCGGCAGAGGAAAAAAGATTGTGAAAAGTGAAAAGAAAATTTGGTGAGTGATTGAAAACGATCTACCTTTGCACTCCGCTAAAAATCAAAGAGTTATCGATGATGAGGCGAAGAGGGAAAAGAAGAAAAGTAGCAAAAACTTAATAAAAAGTTTGGATTGAAAGATGAAGTCCGCTACCTTCGCACCCCGGTTAAAAAGTCGGAAATGAGGCAGCGAAAATGAGGAAGTAAAAGTTAGTTAGTTCTTAGTCATGATGAGGGTTTAAGCGAAGAAAAAAGAGGAAAAAGAAGCAGAAAGATTTGGTGAAAAGAAATGCTCCTCTTACCTTTGCAACTCATTCAAAAACAGCGAGTTCTTTCAAATATTGGTCAG
>CAZGSG010000613.1:0-2221 GCA_964528095.1 uncultured Terrimonas sp. | reverse complement strand
AAAGTATCCCTGAAGGGCGCTGGAATGCTTAATTTCGTCTATTTCTTCATTGCATACCGGCAAGCAAATAAAAAACCAGTTTTTTGAATATTTTACAGCATAAGTATGGACAGTCAAATTATCATTTATCAAACTGAAGATGGCAAAACAAAGATTGAAACGCGTTTAGAAGAGGAAACGGTTTGGTTAACAATTGATCAAATGGCTGAATTATTTCAGAAATCACGTTCAACCATAAATGAGCACATTCTAAATATTTATGAAGAAAGAGAGCTGGAAGAAGATTCTTCAAAAAGGAAAATCGGAATTTCCGATTTTTCTACCAAGCCCACCAATTTTTATAACCTTGACGTTATAATTTCAGTAGGTTACAGAGTAAAAAGCCACCAAGGCACAAAATTTAGACAGTGGGCAACTGCCCGACTGAAAGAGTATATTGTTAAGGGTTTTACCATGAATGATGACCTGCTGAAACAGGCGGGTGGTGGTAATTATTTTGATGAGCTATTGTCTCGGATCAGAGATATTCGATCTTCTGAAAAGGTGTTTTGGAAAAAGGTGCTGGAAATTTATGCAACCAGTATAGATTATGATCCTAAACAAGATATTTCAGTCCGCTTCTTTCAGACCGTACAAAACAAAATGCACTGGGCTGCACATGGACAGACTGCCGCCGAAGTTATATACAACCGCATCGATAGCAATAAACCCAATTTGGGGCTAACTAATTTCAAAGGAACCAAGCCTACCAAACAAGAAACAGAAGTAGCTAAGAATTATCTCAATGGGGAAGAATTAAATATTCTAAACAGAATGGTAACTGCTTATTTAGAATTAGCAGAATTGCAGGCGCTCAATCGCAAACCTATGTACATGAATGATTGGATTGAACGGTTAGATGATTTTTTGAAGATGACTGGAAATGAAATATTGCAACATGCAGGAACGGTAAGTCATCAGCAAGCATTAAAAAAAGCCAATGAAGAATATGAAAAGTTTAAGCATTTAAATACAAATGAAATCAGTGAGGCTGAAAAGCATTTTATGAAGCAGATCGAGCAAACAGCCAAAAAGCTTAATACTAAGAAAAAGAACTAATATCGAACTATAGAGGATTGAGTGATAGATATAGGTAGTTTTTCTACATCATAAATCTCCTTACATACGCTCCTGATACGGCCGCAAATCAATTTGGAATGGCAAAATGTATAGGACTCAAGAAATATTACCTATGCCCCCGACTAAATTCGAACTGGCGCGAAATTGAAAAATAGAAAAATATGGGTAATAAATTATCCGCAAAAATGGGATATAATAACAAAACCCGCGATTAACGCGGGTTTGAAATGCTGTGTGAACCGGATTGGATTCGAACCAATGACCTGCTGCTTAGAAGGCAGCTGCTCTATCCAGCTGAGCTACCGGTCCGTGTAAGGGCTGCAAAAGTAATGAATTCTCAATAAGTTAGCAATAAAATCTTAAATTTTCCACATTATTTCTAATGGCAGGAAATTTGCACAACAATAACAAAATCACCTGGCAATGAAAGAAAACTTACACTTCCTGTTTGAGATTCCGGTGAAAATGATGGAAAGAGCCGTGAGATTCTATGAGTCCGTCTTCAACATTAAATTATCCAGAAAAGTATTGAATTTTCCTACTGGCGACCTCGAAACGGCCAGCTTTCCTGACTCAGCCGGTAAACCCGGGCTCAGCGGAGTGCTTATTCATCAACCTAAAGATGTAACTAATCCGGAAGATGTTTTACTTTATCTGGATTCCAGGCTCAGTGATATTGACCAGGAACTTGCACGTGTGGAAAAAGAGGGTGGGGTTATTATTACCCCAAAAACATTTGTATCTAAAGTAATCGGATACATGGCCACCTTCATCGATACCGAAGGAAATAAAGTGTCTTTACTTTCAAAAAAATAGACCGCCCTGTGCTATAATAAATCTCTCAACTGGTAAAACCAGTTGAGAGATTTGTATTTTGTGCCTGTGTAAAAATCCCCAAAGTATTTAAGGAATTTGCAAAAAAGAAGACTTTGTTCATAGTGAAACCCCGGGAGTCTAACCTAACCGGTTATCTGACGCTTTTTTCCGCATATCGCCCTCGATCCTGTTCTTACATAGTTGGCCGCGAATACTTTTATTGGTTCTTTATTTTACCTTTTCAATATCACCCGGCTTCCAGGATTTATCAAAAAATGCTTTCTTG
>CAZGSG010000612.1:0-2222 GCA_964528095.1 uncultured Terrimonas sp. | reverse complement strand
TGGCATTACGCCTATTGAATATCTTCAACTCACACGCATAGAAGCCGCTAAAAAATTATTGGAACAGACCAGCCAGCAAATGGCAGAGGTCATCTACAAGTCGGGATACAATGATCCAAAAGCTTTCAGAAAAGTATTCAGAAGAACAGTGGGAATGACTCCTACAGAATACCGGGAGAAATTCCAGGTGCGATGATCATTGGTATAGGTATGCAAGAGTATAAGCCCGCCGGGCATCACCCAACTACTTTTATTCAAAGAAAGTTTTCAGGCAGCGAGTGTTTTTTGTATGTTTTTTAATTGACGAATATGTCTCTTCGTATGATAGAGAACGAAATTAACTGCTTCAACCCTTGTTAAAGCACCATACACCGGAAGTTCAAATGCAAGACAGGTCTTGGTAAGATCAAGTTGCTGTATGGCCAGAACTAATTCTGTTTTTATATTTTCCAGGGCCGGCAGCAAATCCTGCTGCTGATATTCTATATTTTCCGGAACCACAAAATCCGGTGATGTTGTCTTTGTGCTAAAATCCAGGAAGTCTTTCCTGATCATCTCCACCATGCTTGTCGAATTTCTTGCTGTGTCTTTCACAGGTCC
The DNA here is from genome assembly GCA_964528095.1 of uncultured Terrimonas sp. Lineage (GTDB taxonomy): Bacteria > Bacteroidota > Bacteroidia > Chitinophagales > Chitinophagaceae > CAZGSG01. The sequence goes on along the minus strand of CAZGSG010000612.1, from coordinate 1,622 downwards.
GTTTATTATAGAAAGAAAACCGGAATTGGCCTTGATCATATGTCTTCCCAGTTGACCCGCTGTCCAGCTTCCTTCAAATGGAACGGTATTGAGTTGCTGGTGATCAAAAGATCCCAATAGGCCTATTAATTCACTCAGTGTTTGATCGATCTCGGTATCAAGATTTGTTGCCACGTGCTAATTTTTTAATAAGTTATTTTAAAAGAAGCCTTTTGATCTGTGATCTATTCGGGGTATTTCATTGCGGGATATCCAAGAAGCCTGCGCCATAAACCAATCTGACCGATACAATAAGACTCCCGGTCGATAAGGAAAGATATAGCCTGGTAGTAGGTTATTTCACCTCCCATGTCCATTGGTGCAATACTTTCCAGTTTGTCTTCTTTTAACTGGGAAAGCAGTTCCTTTAAGACCGGAGAAATACGTTCCCAATCATTTTTATAATCAGCCAACACGGGATAAGGACTGTCGTCTTTAATACCCTGATAATCTTTAAAAGTTTCATGAAAGGTTGATTTTTCATTGCTTCCCAGTAGCTGCGCCAGTTCATATCGTTGTTGTACCAGGCTGCCTGTTATCCAGGATGGATGGTTTACTTTGGTCCCCAGGCGATTATTGGAAACTTCAGCTGATATGCTTTCGATAACATTGTTGAATAGTTGCGAATGCAGATCATACAGATCGATCAATTGGTTTAAAGAGGTATTCTTTGTTTTCATGACATATTTTTTAATTGATTATTCTCACTTTGATACAGTAACGGGTATTTCATTTCCTGAGGGCGCCTCAATAAAGGAATGCAAACATACTGCCGCAATTTTTGTCTGCGCGGGGGTAAACGAGCCCGATTACCGGTTAAACGGGACAATGTCAGCAACAAACGCGAAGCCCCGCTTTGATCATCTTTTATTTCAGTTCATTTCCATTATTCTTGTAGTGGGGCTAATTATTTTGCCGGTAAATCTCCGAACTGGTCGCATTCAGCCCTTAGCTAGTCACTTTTACACAGCATGAATTTGACCGGTAGCTTCTATTTTTGAGGAAGAAATAATTTATACACATCTTTAATAAAAACAAATCAGCGGTAGTGAACCGGGGAACTAAATTAAAGCTGCAGCAACTGAAAGTCATTATTATAGCGTGGCTGATAATGGGGTTTCTGATATCTGTTTACGACTACCTTGTATTGCTTACCAGTAGTTCTCTGGGTACTTCGGAAGAATATTCATTTGTTGTTTCAGTAATCAGGAATATGGGGGCGGGGTTGGTAGGCGCGCTACTGGGTGGAAGTTTCCTGGTGTTTTATGTAAATGTAAAGTACCAGGACAAACCCTACGGCTACACCATTGTTACCGTAAGCATTGTGTTTATACTGATCATTGCTTTCATCACTGTACTTATGGGCATTGTACTGGTGCCTATGCGCACGGGGAAATCCCTGTCGGACCCTTCTTCCTGGCTTGCGTTCAAAGAATTTTTGAAAGATAGTTCTCACCTGAAAGCGGCAATGGTCTGGTCGTTTGTGGTAGCCATTACGCAATTAATGTTGCAGGTGAATAGCAAGTTCGGGCAGGCTGATTTCTGGAATATTATTCGAGGCAGGTACAACAGGCCCAAGGAAG
>CAZGSG010000611.1:0-2224 GCA_964528095.1 uncultured Terrimonas sp. | reverse complement strand
AGCATCTGCCTTACAAGCAGAGGGTCGGCGGTTCGAACCCGTCAACTCCCACAGAAGAAGCCTCGCAATTTGCGGGGCTTTTACATTTTACCTCTCGCTGGATGACTTCTCTGACATTCACGGATCTGATTGCCCCCTCTGCATGCTATCAAAAAATGGAAATGATTGCTTGATCCTAACTTCAATTAATTCCTAAAGGGAAATTAGAAGGCAAACGGAAAAGCAGGTTTGTCGTTATCTTAATGCACTAACCTAATAACCTCTTCCTTCCGGGCAAACCGAAACAAATCCCCTTTAGTTTTCACCGTTTTTTAATAACTTCCAATATCCATTAACAATAAACTTACCTCGATGAAAAACGTAACCGCGTATACGCTTTTGCTGTTGTTTCCCATTTGCCAGAGAGCCTATGCTCAGGCAAATTGTGATGAGTTGAAAAAAGAAGTGGAATATTTAAAGAAAGCATTGCAGATAACTACCCCGGTCAAAACCATTACTTCCTCTCAAATTGATTTCAATTTCCTAAAGTGCGAAGGCAATACAAAAACACAGACTGTGGATTTTGTGATTACGCTGGTCAACCGGGGTGCCAACCGGGTGTTTCAATTCCACACCACAAAAAGCATTGACCTGGAAGGGAATGAATACGATTACCCATCAACGAGGCTAGGAGCAGCTGAATCTCGGAACACTATCTATACGGATGTTCCTATCAAGGCTGTATTTACATTCAAAAAAGTTCTTCCTTCCGTAAAGATGTTTAAGATCGTCCCCATATCATATTTTCACGGAGATCCCGGAAACGATATCAGTATCGAGTTTAAGGATATTCCGATCGTGTGGAAATAATAAGTAGCAAAAAATATTGACAGAGCCTGTTACTACGAATCGAAGGCAGCTTTCTAGTAAACTCAATTAGTTTGTTCAAAGCTATGGCGCAACCAAAGTCCATTTTCGATATGGGTAAAGCATGGCTTAAGAACTGTAATTATTGATATTGGAGAGTAGAAACATAAATTGATTCGACATTTTTCCGGCAGATTCCCACCTGAAAATAAAAAGGCTTTGAAAGGAAATTCTTCAAAGCCTTTTTATTTTGGTACAACAATCCTACTGCATTTGCATTTTCCGCTTTGTGAACTTCACAGTCCTTATTGAACGCTACTCGAAAAACTCATGTGGGTATTCAACTGTTCCAGTGACTCCTTCCAGTCCATTCGGTACAAGTTCCACCACCATACAGTTTTCCGCAGGCACTTCAAAGGGTAAGGAAATCCCGAAGTTGACTGTCGGTACATAACCGAATTTAGGGTAATATTCAGCATGCCCTAGTAATATCACCGATTTATGGCCCAATTCAATTGCAATGGAATGCGCAACCAAAATCAATTTACCACCAATTCCCAGTCCCTGGAAATCTGGATCCACCGCAACCGGAGCTAAAGCTAATGATTGCCATTCCTTACTACCGTTTTTGATGCAGATCCTTGTTAGTAAAATGTATCCAACAATTCGGTTACCAATTTCTGCCACCAGGGATAATTCCGGGATAAAAGCAGTTGATTTCCTTAATCGTTCTACCAGGAATTGCTCTTTATGATCTGAAAATTCTAAAGCACTAAACGCTTTAGTAATCAGGATAAAAGTATTTTGATGATCAGCGGTTGTTTCCTTCCGGATACTTAAATGTTCAGTCATTTTATAAATAATTATTTCTTCATTCAAGTCTAAGAACTTAAACGATCTCAATATTGTGTATCTAATCATTAATAGGAATCCTGCCATAGGTACTATGGCAGTAATAAATGGCCCGGAAATGGGCCCTAGGCTATTGCAGAGAAACGGTATGTAAAATTGTTACGTAGCATAGAACCTAAAATTAGGGAAAAAATAAATTGACAGGAAATAATTTATGAAAATTATCGGATAACCGGCAAGATCAATGATTGCAACACAATAGAACCAAATGGTTGTGAGGTTAACATTGATTTTTTTGTTGGTTGTTTAGCCCGGTCCAACCCAATACTTGAAGTTGTCAAAGGAAAATGAAAGTTGATAGCTTGAAACAAAAGCGTTTGCACCTGCAGATTTAAACCCGTTAAATGTAGCACAGAGCCCTATACTTTTAATGGTGTTGCTTTCTGATTCAAGTGCAAATTCACCCTGAATGTGATGCTCATCCATTTTGCAGTAATTAACAAGCATTCAGAGCTGGAAGTCACAA
>CAZGSG010000610.1:0-2230 GCA_964528095.1 uncultured Terrimonas sp. | reverse complement strand
TCATAGGATATTGGAATTAAGCGGGCCGGATTTCTATCCAGCCCTTTTTTTGCCCTTGCTTGCCGAATATAGGTTCAAACACACCGTTTACTAAATAGCAGCTGTTCTATATAAATAGGAATAATATTTTTGCCCTGGTTTTTCATAGGATATTGGAATTAAACGGGGCCTGATTTCTATCGGCCCTTCTTTTTTTAAGGACATCGGATTATTCAAGATCTAATAAGTGCCGCCAAACTCCATATCGGACACCTGTTACCAATACTAGGGTGTAATAATTAATCTAATTCCCGATTATTAAAGTTTGTTTTCCGATTTCGTAAGCTGACAGGCGGGCTTCTGATGATTTTTGCAAATGCAGAAAAAAGGCCGGTGGCCAAGAATACGTAAATTTTTAAATGATGTTCACCTCTGGCTAGGACTTGGCAGTGGGGTGATAGTTATTGCTATTTGTTTTAGCGGAACTGTATATGTATGGAACACCGAATTGACGGAATGGTCTGCGCCTCATTTGTACAGGATAAAAAATAAGACCAGTCTTGTAAAATTGCCGATAGATTCCTTGGTCAATACAGTCTCTCAGGCTTCTCGCGGTAGGGTTACCTCTATTACAATCCCTCAATCCTTATCCAGAACTTATCAGTTCAATGTAAGAAAAGAAAGCGAGCAAGGCAGCCGGGGAAATATTACCTGGTTTGTAAACCCATACACTGGGGTTATTACAGGTAACTCTAAAGAAAAAACTAACACAAAAGAATTTATGTCCACGATGTTTAGTTTGCATCGCTGGCTACTGCTGGATAAGATTGAGAAACCAATTATAAAAGGGAAGACTAACAGGGAATTGGGTAGTCTGATTACTGGCTGGGCTACGATTTTATTTACATTGGGGTGTTTAACCGGGCTGATCATTTGGTTTCCTCAAAAATTAAAGACCTGGCGGCAAGGATTAAAGATTAAATTTTCGGCTAATTGGAAAAGGGTCAATCACGATTTGCACAATACATTGGGGTTTTATTCTGTTTTTTTCCTTTTAGTAATGGGACTTACGGGACCTTTTTTCTCCTTTAACTGGTATCGTACGGGTGTGCAAAAAACGCTTGGAACCTATAAGCCAAAAGAGCCGGTCAAAGAGAGTGGGAAGAAGGATACCTTGAAGCTTGAGCCAGTTCAACTATTGTCCCTTACGGCGTATATCAATGCTGCTGATAAAGTATTGTCATATGAGGGGGATTATACGATTACCCTTCCTTCTGAGAATTCCCCGGTTGTTGGCATCAGTAAATACAGAACAGGCTTCTTTGCTCCTGTTGCAGCAGACAGGTTAACGCTTGAGGCAAGCACTGCAGCAATTAAAAAGAAAGATATCTTTCGGGATAAACCCTTTAACGAACGAGTAGCCGGTTCCATTAAAGCGATACATGTAGGAAATGTCTATGGCACATTCACGAAGATCATCTATTTTCTTGCCTGCCTCGTTGCAACGAGTTTGCCGGTCACCGGCACCATCATCTGGTGGAATAAGCTAAAAAAGAAAAGGCGAAGAAAACCAGCCAGAGAATTGTTATCCGGCGAACAGGCCATTGCTTCAATCTAAAAATCGAAAGAACATTTGTTAGTGAACGTGAATGGATCCGTATATAAACTTATCGTTAGAGAATAATAAAAATACCGGATATAGGTTCAATGTTACCGTTTGGTAAATGTCCTTGCTTTTGTTTAGCATGCCCTATTATCTTCGTCCTGGTTTTTCATAGGATATTGGAATTAAGCGGGCCGGATTTCTATCCAGCCCTTTTTTTGCCCATTCGGGTAGCAGGGTCAGGTTTATATTTTGATCACCAGGCCTGTAATGATTGCCAGGGCAATGCTCATCAGCGTACCGATCACAAGATATTCGGTTTTGATCTCCTGGCGGTCCTTTTCGTTAAAGCGAATGATACCTTTTGCCGCCACCAGTAAGCCAATAGCTGAATATTGTCCTTGAATTACGAATAAAAGGATGATAATACGTTCAACAATACCAATCCATTTGCCCGCATTTGCAAGACTTTCTGCATCGACGATCTTTTCCCGCCATTGTTTGGTGAGCTGGCCTATCAGGATACCTGCAGGAGCGGTCAGGAAAACAAATGCAGTAATGGTCTTCCAGGTATGAGGTTGCGCATTTAACTGTTGCCATGCAATTCGGATATCCTCCCGTCCTATAAATATAATAAACCAGAAAAAA
>CAZGSG010000609.1:0-2232 GCA_964528095.1 uncultured Terrimonas sp. | reverse complement strand
AAAAGGGTTTGGCTATTTGGTTGATGCGGTAAGGATGTGAAATAGGAGGATGATCGATGAATTCTTAAAATAGATTCGCATTTATCTTGGTTTGGTCATATAAGCATCTCTTAAAACCAAACTTACTTCTTTCACTAAAAACCAGCAAGTTTTGGAAGCAAGGGTTAACTGAAAAAACAAGCGCCTCATTTCAGACGTCTCTTATGTAGAGAGATGCGGCGTTGGCTGTATTCCATAAACATGTTCCTATGTAATTCTTTATTTCTTCAGGGAAACGATATAAAGGCAGGCAGAATAATCTCAAGAGCTTATCAGCAACAGCATATACTACTGACCTCTGTTTTTTTAACAGATCTTATGATATCGGCTCATTCAAGTCAAGGCAGCAAATGCAAATCTATCTTCGGCTGCATATTTGCCGAAGGGCGTTGAAACATGCTTTTGTAGGGAGTATACTCATTAAAGAATCCGCAATTTTTCAAAAAAAACCGCCCGTTTTCAATGCCGCCCGCATAATCCATCCGGTAACCCTTAGCCGCGGTATTGTCATAGGTAAAGCTCGCTTTGGTCAACGCGGTCCATTCCCCGTCCGCATCAATTATCCATTGATTGCCAAATAACACCCGTCTTTGTTTATCACCCTGATCGGGGCTGAAATTTTCAAGGAATGAATGGAATCGTTTCAAATAAGTATTGGTCGCAGGTCTTTTGAATGAAGCAATGAGTTGCCATTTGTTTTGTTCCGGGGCAAAGAAGTAAGCCGTATAGATCGTATTGCCTTGCAGATCTGGCTTACCATGCAGTAAGAAGCGGTAAGTGGCACCTGCTTTCCAATTGTAACGGAGGTAGCTTTGTCCGCCAGAACCTTCGTTACCAAATTCCCCGGTATACACATTTTCGCCTTTCCTGAGAAGCACAATACGTTTTTCGGAAGGTATCGTTTTGGGATCGTCTGTATTGAACGGGCTCCATACAGAAAAAAGTATCCTTCTTTCAGTTGCTGAATTCACCTGTATCCCAAAATATCCTTCTGCAAAACCAGTAGCCATGTAGTAAGACCCTATAATATCCTGTCCTTCGGGAACAGTCATTTCATTATAAAACCATTCAGCCCTGATGCTATCTGCAAAAGGGTAGTTCAGGTGCACACTCGGTCCTCTTCGTCCCCAATAAAAAAAATTGCCTTCATTGTTTTTCACATAGGCTGTGCCTGCATCGATTGCAGACCCGTCAATCACGTAATCGCTTATATCCGCGAAACACTCACCAGGTTTTGAAATACCTGACAGGATGATCTTAATGTACCCGGCATCCGCAATTTGCCAGGCGCCTGCGTCATATGTACCGGCAGCATCTTTTATCTCCAGTTCCTTTTGCTGCCCATTGATGGATAACCGCAACCGGCTTCTCTTTCCCGATTTTGTTCGGACCCGGACATGCAGGCTTCCCGGCTGCCTTACCCGCAGATAAGATGCAAAACTCGTGCGCTCATCGCACCAGTTCCTGATACCGTCTGCTGTTATTAATTTTTGATCACCACTCCTCCCTTCCACCCAGGTATTTCCTCCTATGGGTAATATAATTGTGGTATCGCCTTGCTGCGACATTACAGGTTCTTTTGATAAAAATTGAGCAAAAGCAGGATAACCGGAGAAGGAGATGGCCAGCAGGAGAATACGTATTTTCATACCAGGATTTTAAACGATGCAGCGTTAAAAAGAAATGAGTGTACCAATCTTGTATAGTAGTTCGGCAGGTATCCTGAATAAGCGTTAATATCTAATGGAAGATGCCCCTCAAAATAATCACCTGCATAAACTATTGATCATAGGAGATTTCGTTTTCACAGCTATGTTTTATGAACAACGAGTTTACCTTCTATCAACACATTATTAAATGCGGGTGAAATTTGTCCGTTACCCGAAGTTTCGTTTATCAGGGTAAATAATATTTCTGTCGCCACCCTGGATTGTTCATATGGATATTGTTCGACCGATGCAAGCGGCGGAGTCTGCAGATAATTTGTCAGCGATACATTCGCGTGACTTACAAAACAAATATCCTTATTGATCTTGAGTTTTGCTTTTTTCGCATAGTCAATTGCGTCAAGCGCCACATAATCATTGATCGTCACTACAGCTGTAGGTCTTTGTTTCCTGCTTAGCAACGACTCCATTGCCGACCAGGTGCTTTTTTGTGTAAAGTCTGTGGATGCTATCAATGAGAGATCTA
>CAZGSG010000608.1:0-2233 GCA_964528095.1 uncultured Terrimonas sp. | reverse complement strand
TCGTTGCAGTCATTGTATCACTATAATTAGAAATATCTGTAACCGAAATGTTCGTTAAGTCACCATTTTTTAATTTAGAAGCAGGGGTAGTAAAATTGGTAAAAGTACCGTTATTTCCAGAAAAAAAGAACATGTTCGTATCTGCCCTGTAAGTATTAGTATCCAACATACTGTATCCTAAACTTCCTTCATTGGCTTCTTCCACGTCCACTCCCTTATCGGTTTCATCCGCGTTGACAGTATTAAATGTAGGCCAAAGATTGGTTTTCAAGGTATCTATATGATAAATGACCAGCCCGCCGTGCCCTGAAGGAGAAGGACCTGTTTGCGTTTGAAATCCTACATCATACCCACTGAACTGCCTGTTTTCTAAAAGGAAGTATTGATTTGAATCCGGTGTGTTGATACGAAAGATGGAGGAACTATTGCCGTCTGACTTTGGAAAAGAAACAGTCTGGTCTGAAGAAATAGCGTTCACAGACCCCCAGGAAAGATACTCCTTGCTCCATGCGGATAAATATGTCGGGTAAGAACCTGCCAGCGTTCCGGATGCATTTCCCCAGCTACCACCACCCATCAAATCAAATAAGCCTACTCCTGCCGAATCGCCATTTGATGTGTCTGTATCGTACAAGTCTGGCAACGAAAACATCAGGTGTCCCAGTTCATATGCCATAATACCGGTAGTGGCAAGATGATCGTCATGTATCTCACCAAATTGGGCATATTCCTGTATGGTCTTGCCATCCACGGATGGGAAACCAACCCCACCCATCCACCATTGATGTCCCCATACGGATGGTGAATCAAGAGAATAAGATGCCTCATCCCCTGCCACGACAATTACGATAGAAAGTTCTGTTGGTTCAACAACACCATCTCCATCAGCATCGTATGAAGCATAGTCAATGTAAGGGTCGGCAGCAATAATTGCATCCTTTGCAATCTGCTGATTTCTCGTATCTATGATTGAGCCAGTGTTTGGGTGATTACCACTTAATTGCAGCCATCCAATGAAACCATCTGTTGCTGTTCCGTAGGTTTCTGTTGCAGGCGCTATCGTCACCACTGAATAAGATGCTTCACTATAATAGTCAGAAACGCTATTAGATGCGCCAAAAAATCGGGGTTGTATCTCCGTTGCTGTGTATGTGCCGGTTGCATTAGAATAATCAACACCTATAACCAGGAGATTCTTAGAACCGCTCCCCGCGACACTTGGTAATTTTTTGTCCAATTTGTTTTTCAAGGCCTTTTTGAGCGAATTACCCATTTCGGCATCAGGTAATTGTTTTTTTGGCGGCCGCAAACCCTTTGGAATACCAAGCGAAGCAGGGTCTATCTTCCTTACAATTGCACCGGGAACGCCGGGGGGCAACTTAGCCTGAACCTTAGACTTCAGGTCAGCAGAAGGCATATAATATTCCCAGTTGCCGGTTTTCAAATTCCGGGAGATTCCATAACCATCCTTTGTTTCAATCCAGTTATACCACTCATCCCCATACTGTTTTGCTTCAAAGGACACACCCGAAGGTTGGTTCACCACAAAAGTCCCATCATATGCGGGAATGGCATATGCCTTTAATGGGAAAATTATTGCAGAAAATAGAAGTAACAGTATGAAACACCAAATTGATTTATCGTTAATTTTTTGTTCCATTTTCAATTACCTTTACCAGAAACAAATACTGACCCCATTCATCTCCCGAAACGCGAAGCGCTACAGAAACTTCAGTTCCAGCCTGAAAAGAAGAAGGAATACCAATCTCCGAAAAAATTTCAACCTCTTTTCCCAGATAATTGCTGCCAAAATTTGGATAATCGCCATATCGTTCTATCTTTTTTATCTGCATAGCAAACTTTTGCATGCCTTTTGAAGCGCGTTTAACATCAGTAATAATTCCCCCGGCGATAAACCGATTTTCGATAATAGCTACGGCTAATACAATATTCTCACCTTCTGAGGTTAGATTCTTTCTGCCTTGCATCATCATGTCAGCGGAACTGATGGTTAACGCCTGGTGTGGTCTGTAAAACTTTTTTCCTGGCAGACAAAAGTCATGCTCCCGTGCTTTGTCCGTTTTGGCCAAACAAACATTGCCACCATATTGAATAGTAAAAAACAGTATGAAAACCCAGAAAACAACGAACAGACCGTTCATTGCCTCTGAGTGGAAATTGATATGTTTTTTAAAGGTTTTGATTTGGTAGGTTGGCATCTTGACGCACTATG
>CAZGSG010000607.1:0-2247 GCA_964528095.1 uncultured Terrimonas sp. | reverse complement strand
ATATCCCGAACATCCGTTACATTATTCATTACCAGCTTCCCGATACAAAAGAAACATTCACACACCGCAATGGTCGTACAGCGCGCATGGAAGCGAGTGGTACCGCTATTCTCATACTGGCACCACAGGAAAGGATGCCGGCATTCATCACGCCAGCCCCTGCTGTTATCGATCTGCCCGCTACTGCGGAGCTGCCTGATAAACCCGGCTGGACTACCTTCTTCATTGCCGCCGGCAAAAAAGACAAAGTAAATAAAGTGGATATCGTAGGCTTCCTCACCAATAAAGGACAACTGAAGAAAGAAGATATCGGACTGATAGAAGTGAAAGATTTCTTCTCTTTTGTGGCTGTGCGGAAAACCAAAGCAGGACATACATTACAACAGATCAAAGAAGAAAAGATCAAGAATAAGAAGGTGAAGATCGACGTGGCAAAGTAAAAAAGCTAAAAGAAAAAAAGGCAAGCGGTAGAACCGGCTTGCCCTTTTTATGAAATCACAGGGTTATTGCGTTAATGCATCCCTCATCAATTGTATTAGTTTCTCTTTCCCGTCTTTTTTATCAGGACGCGGCGGATTCGCAGAAAAAACCCGTTGGTCTTTTCCTATCAACAACAAATGAGGGTACGACGAAGTGGGTACATATTTTTTGATAAACGCATTATCTGTACCTGTTCCGCTTGTATATAAATATTTCGTGGTTGGCGTGGTATAATGCGTGTAACTATAGGTTCCGGCGCCCCGCTTCACAGCAGGGTCAATACTTTTCAGCCATTGCTCCATATCATGATCAATGGATAAACTCACAAATACAATATCAGGATTTCCTTCAAAGGATGCCTCTACTTCCGGTAATGCCTTAGCCACACTTACACAACCAGTGCAGCCGGTAAACCAGAAATCAATAAATACAACCTTGCCTTTGAAATCACTCAGCTTCACCAGGTTTCCTTTGTTGTCTGTGAAGCTTGCATCCAATACAGGCTGACCTGTTCCATAGGTCTCCAGCATCTTCGTGATTTCCTTTTTATAAAATGGCGTTTGCACTACTGATAATACTTTGTTGAGAACCGTATCATTTACTGCGGAAGCACTTGCCAGGTCATACAACCATACCGTCAGCACCTTATCCCTGATGGGTCCTTTTAAGTTTTTACTGATTGCCGAAAACATATCAGTGGGGGCCAACTGAGTACCAGCTCCATTCATCAATTGCCGGAACTTATCATCAGCTATCAGCTTAAAATACAGGAAAGACCCATAATATTTAGAAGCGGCCAGCCATGCTGGTTTTCCTATGTTGATGGGATATTTATGCATCCGCTTTTGGTACCATGCCAATGCATTTTTTCTCTTAGTGCTGTCGGCTGCATACAAATTAAAGCGGCCGATCCACTTCAGCACATTTATCATTTCAAAGCCGATGACATCTGCTCTCAATAACTCGTAAGCAGTATTGCTTATTTTGTTCTTATGAGCGTTTAAGGATTTCATCTTGAAGGTGATGACTGAATCATAAAAAACATTCGTTAACCAGGATTTAGCCAAAGCAGGATAAAGCGTATCAAGTTTCCTTCGCAAATCCATGGCAGCCGGATTGATCTCCATTTGCCACTGTATTTTTTCTACGCCCCTTCCTGATAACTTTGGCTTTCCTGCAGTCACATCTACATGAATGCTATCGCCGGGTTCCAGCAAAGATTCCGGGATCAGGGCCGGCTCCTCCAGTAAATTGAAAGTGACTTGCTTCCTGCCTGAAGTCCACAAAGAAAAATAAACAGGTTGGGTAATATCATTAAGTGGAAAACTGTAATTTCCATTATCAGTGATCAGTACCGATTTATTGATGGCGTTGTTCTGGGCACTCAGCCCAAAACCATATACTCCATGCATGATCAATGTAATAGTATCAAGTTGCTGACCGCTGTTAACCCGGCCGGTTATATAAGACATTTTATGCTGTGCATGAGCACCACCTGTTGTAAGCAGGCAAATGACCCCTATACAGTATAAACGAATAGACTGTTTCATTATTACTGATTAGCTGTGAATGAAAGTGAACTACCGATCGTTCTGTTGAATACCACTGAACCGGATCTCTATCTCGTCGATAGGTAACACGTATCTCGGATCATTCGGAGGAAGCGTATATACCGTACCGTTAAGCTCCCTGGTTAAGGTAACCTTGAAGCGATCGTCTTTATTCAATCTTCTCAGATCCGTCCAGCGAAGGGCTCTGAAAACAAGT
>CAZGSG010000606.1:0-2262 GCA_964528095.1 uncultured Terrimonas sp. | reverse complement strand
TTAATGCTTTTGGGGCAGGCCTGCACGGAGCAATCAAATAAACAACCAACCAATAAAATGAGCACAACAGACACCAGTGGGCAATATACATTTCAAATAAGCGATAAAGTAACCCGTGAAAAAGTATCTTTTAAAAACCGTTATGGAATTACGCTTTCAGCAGATTTATATATCCCTAAAAACAGGGGAGATAAAAAACTTCCGGCCTTAATATTGAGCGGACCTTTTGGAGCGGTAAAAGAACAATCTTCTGGTCTTTATGCAAATGAACTGGCTTCCAGAAGTTTTGTGACTTTAGCGTTCGACCCGTCCTTTACCGGGCAAAGCGGAGGGGAAGTCCGTAATGTTGGCTCTCCTGAAATTTTTACAGAAGATTTCAGCGCAGCAGTTGATTACATTGGGTTGCAACCTTTTGTTGACCGCAACCAGATAGGTATAATGGCTATCTGCGGGTTAAGTGGTATGGCACTTACTGCCGCTACGAGTGACACAAGAATTAAAGCGGTGGCTACAGCTTCTATGTATGATATGTCCCGGAGTATCAGCCGGAGCTATAAAGACGGCTACACAATGGAGCAGCGGCACCAGGTTATTGATTACATCAGTCAGCAGCGTTGGCAAGATGCCGAAAGCGGTAATTATGCGATAGGCTTTCACGAAGTCCCTTTTGATAAAGACGACCATCTCATGAAAGGAAAACGGGTGCTGCCTGAAACATTACCAGCTAATCCTGATCCGGTTTTAGCCGCTTTCTTCGATTATTACAGAACGCCCCGTGGTTTCCACCCCAGATCTATTAATTCTACCACGGCGTGGACTGCCACAACACCCATGTCATTTTTCGGGTTTCCCATGCATGCAAATATTGAAATGATCGCTCCACGACCAATTATGCTGATTGCAGGGGAGAATGCGCACTCGCGGTATTATTCAGAAGATGTTTATAAACAGGCTTCCGAACCCAAAGAACTAGTAATTGTACCTAATGCAGATCACGTGGATTTATACGATCAAAAAGATAAGATCCCGTTTAATAAAATCGAAGCTTTTTTTAAAGAACATTTAAAATAAAAAAGTCATGAAAGGACCGCTTTTAGCAATAATGATGATGATTGCCATCGTATGCAGCAGTTCAACATCTTGTGATAAAAACGAGGACAAGGTTCGTACAGAAAGCAGAGAAGGAAATGATAATAACGATGATACTATGACAAGCAATAAAATCAATATAAAGGTTGGAGCAAAAGTGTTCACAGCCACCCTACTGGATAATAATTCTGCCAAAGCATTTAAAAAAATGTTGCCACTAACCATTAGTATGACCGAGCTGAACGGGAACGAGAAATATTATGATCTGCCAAAAAACCTGCCTGTAAATTCGTCCAATCCTGGCACAATAAAAAGTGGGGACCTGATGCTATACGGTTCACGAACTTTGGTATTATTCTATAAAAGCTTTTCAACCTCTTACAGTTATACAAAACTGGGTTCCGTTGATGATGCAACTGGGTTGGCGGCAGCTTTGGGAGATGGAAACGTTCCTGTCACTTTTGAATTGAAGTAAAGGTTTTTGAAGATGATAGCTCAACACTCGACAAGAAAAAAAGCTTTTAGAATTATATTAGTTGCATTTTTTACAGGTAGCGCAATCTTCCTGGCAGCCTGCAACAAAAGCAAAAAACATCAAAAAATGGAAACGATACCCCAAAAAATAAGCAACTTCCCTACAGGGGAGAAAAACACCGGTTATGCTCAATATTTTACTGGCAAGTCGTGGCTAGCGCCATTAACTACTAACAAGGATTTGAATGTGCCGATGTCTAACGTAACCTTTGAGCCGGGTTGCCGTAACAACTGGCATAGTCATTCCGGTGGACAAATTTTAGTGGTAGTTGGTGGCGAAGGATTGTATCAGGAAAGAGGGCAAGCTGCCAGACTCCTGAAGGCAGGCGATGTGGTGGAGATTGCACCTGACACAGAACACTGGCATGGAGCCACTGCCGATAGTTGGTTCGCCCATCTTGCCATTGCCTGCAACCCACAAACCAACGAAAATAGATGGTTGGAAAAAGTAACCGATGAAACTTATAAAGAGGCTAATAATCAAAAATAAAAACTATGAAAACCACAAACTCAAGGTTTGGTGTTTTATTTTTTTCGTTCGCTTTAATTTTTACCAATCTGAAGGCGCAGAATAACAGGGCGCTTAGGGCCGAACCACGAAGTCCTCTGAAAATTCCATCGCTGCCAGCCGTTGCCAAC
>CAZGSG010000605.1:0-2306 GCA_964528095.1 uncultured Terrimonas sp. | reverse complement strand
TATAAGTTATCCCTGATAATTCAGCATTTAAGTTCCCTTCATTTTTTAACTATCAGGCAATAGTAATGATCATATTACATCAAGCCCTTTGTTTGTACAAAACTTATCACTAAATTGTACCTATGAACTTCTTAGCACACATATACCTTTCGGGCGATAACGACCTCGTAAAAATTGGAAACTTCATGGCCGACGGCATTCATGGAAAGCCGGAAGATTTTCCTGCCGAAGTACAAAAAGGCATCTTGCTGCACCGCGCCATAGATACCTATACCGATGCCCATCCAATATTCAGGCAGGGAACAAAACGCCTGCATCCGCGCTACCATCATTATGCCGGTGTGATCATGGATATTTATTACGATCACTTCCTTGCAAAGAACTGGGCAAAGTACCACACTACCCCACTGGAAGAATATACACTTGCTTTCTATAAAGCATTGGACGACAATTATGACATTCTTACCGAACGTACCAAAGGACTAATGCCTCACATGACGAAGTACAACTGGCTGGCAAGTTATGCAACGGTAGATGGTATTGGCGAAATACTGATGCAGATGGATAATCGTACAAAAAACAGATCGGGCATGCGCACATCTGTAGATGAACTTCATGAGTTTTATTCGGAATTTGAATCAGAGTTCACACAATTCTTTGAAGAGCTAAGAGCCTTTGTAAAAGAAAAAATATCACAGCTATGACCCGAAATAGCTAAAAAACTTATAATTGTCAGGTAATTTTTGGCAAATAAAGTAACTTAGCACTTTATTCCGATTTCATCCATTTTCATTACCCTAAAATGCAAAACCGCAAAGTTTCAAAGATCCAGCTATTTTTCAGGCACAACCTCCGCCGTCTTGAAACATTGTTCTTTTTATTAAAAAGCCTGCTTTCCGAAAGGCATTTTATTTACCTCTCCTGTGTTGTTGTTGCTATCTCAACAGCATTTGCCGTTATAATACCTAAAAGTTTTGCGCACAACGTTTTTTTACTTGCCAATTATGTAAATGGCTACCTTAAGCTGCCATACATTAACAGTATATTACCCATTGTAGGTATATTACTAACCGTATTTGTTGTAAAAAGACTATTGGATAATAAAATAGAAAAAGGAAGTTCACGTATACTATATGCCGTTGCAAAAAAGGGAGGTATCATGCCCCGCAAACAAATGTATGCCCAGATCATAACGAGTTCGCTTACCGTAGGGCTTGGAGGATCGGCAGGACTTGAATCACCCATCACGGTTACCGGAGCAGCCTTTGGCTCTAACTTTGCACAAAAATACAAGCTCTCGCAAAAAGACAGAATATTACTCCTGGCCTGTGGTGTAGCTGCAGGTATTGCCGCAGCCTTTAATGCCCCAATTGCAGGAGTACTATTTGCCATAGAAGTAGTACTGACCGATCTTACCATTACAGCCTTTATCCCTATTATCATATCGGCGGCTACGGGTGCCTTGGTGTCTACCATATTACTTAATGAAGAGGTACTATTGTCCTTCAAGCAGCAGCAGGTATTCGATTATCACAACATTCCCTACTATATTCTAATAGGCTTACTGGCAGGGTTCGTATCCATATACCACGCCCGTACTTTCCAGAAGATCGAAGGGCATTTTGCGCGACTCAAAATAAGCGGTTACCGCAAAGCATTATATGGTGCTATTCCTCTGGCTTTTTTAATATTCCTGTTTCCAACACTTTTTGGGGAAGGTTACGAAACAATAAAAACATTATCTACCTCAAATCCTGAAATACTGCTTAACAACACCCTTTTAGAGGGGTTTAAAGATAACGGATGGGTACTGCTCCTATTTGTGGGACTAACTATGCTGGTAAAAGCCTATGCAACCGGACTAACACTATCCAGTGGAGGTAACGGAGGTAACTTTGCTCCTTCCCTGTTTGTAGGGTCTTACCTTGGCTTTTTTGTTGCCAAATTTTTCACGCTGTTAGGTGTTTCAAACTTACCAACGGGTAACTTTACCATTGTGGGTATGGCTGGTATATTAAGCGGACTTTTCCATGCTCCGCTAACGGCTATCTTCCTTATTGGCGAGATAACCGGCGGTTATAATCTTATGGTGCCGTTAATGATCGTTTCATCCATAAGCTTCGCCGTATCAAAACAGTTCGAAAAACATTCCATGGATGTAAAGCACCTGGCTGCAAAAGGTGATGTATTTACTTCCGATAAGGACAAGAATATCCTATCAGCTATTGATATACTTACTGTAATAGATACTGATATGCAAACTGTAAGGTCAACACAAAAGGCCGAAGATGTAGTTGGACTGCTGG
>CAZGSG010000604.1:0-2315 GCA_964528095.1 uncultured Terrimonas sp. | reverse complement strand
ATTTGCCACTATTACTATTAAATAGCCTGAAGCCTGGTTCCGTTGTTTTTTTCAACAGTATAAAAGGAGAATGGGTACTGGCAGTATTGTTTTCATAAATTATCTGCATCTGTACTTTGTCTATGATCACCTTGCCGGAAGTAGTCATGATACTGCCTGACGCATCAGTGATCGCATATGCAATCACCAGCTTTGGCTTTTCATATACCAGTATTCCGTTCGTGGAGTTATCGACCAGTACTCCTGTTCGTGTATTATACAATGACATGGAAATACTCCTGCCAAAATCACTAAATAGCATCAACAGGGTATCCGCTCCGATTATAGAGAATTCTTTTTCATACTGTCTTGATGATAACAGTTCTTTTCCCTTTGTGGTCATTAAAAGAAACCGTGGCTTTGATACCCGGTCTGTTTCCTGGCAAAGAAATGTTGTATCATTCAAGCGGGTAAAAGCGGAAAATTTTGCTGCTGTAATGATCTTGCCCATGCTATCCATTAACCCATATCCGCTGCATCCATACCCGGAACCTGCGGGCAAGCCATAAAAATAAATACCGTTGATCGCTGATTCTTCGAGACAGGCATAGGCAGGAGCAACCAGCTCTTTACCATACCTGTCGATCAGCCCGAATTTGTATCCCTGTTCACTTAATGAGGCTCTTCCGCTATTTTTTTTCAGTACAATGGCCCTGCCATTCTTAAATGGTTTTGCGTCCAGGTAAGGCGACTTGCAGATAAACTCGCCTTTTTCATTCACAAAATCGAAATGGCTGCTCTCATCGGTGCTATTACGTCGATAGACGGATACAATACCGTCTTCAAACCCTGAACTTGCATAATTTACCTCGTCATTGAAATTAAAAACGGTTCTGCCTTTCGCATCTATTGTTTTCCAGGCGCTCTGGCCTGCAGTAACTACCGGGGCCAGGCCATTACTAAATGGGCGACCGCTTTTAAATTCGTAGGGGATAACGAGCACACCTGCTTTGTTAATATAGCCTAATAAACCCGCATCATCCGCAACCATGGCCAGTCCATCGGAGAATTCAAATCCATTGCCGAATGTTTTTTTGAAAACATCCGTTCCTTTCTTATCGATATAGATTGTTTTTGCCCCTGTTTTTACCGCGGCGAGGCCCTCTGAAAAATCACCGGCCATATCGAACCTGGCAGGAATGAGGACCGTACCATTTTTATCGAGGTATCCATATTTACCATTTTGAATAAAACGACCACAGCCTTCGGCAAAAGCAAAAGTGGAATCATAGGCCGGTGTTATCGCATACGCTGTAAAAAAACGATCGGCATATCCCCATTTTCTTTTTCCATCCTTTGGATCGGTTTTTTGTGAGGGTATTAATTGCTGTGCCTGTATTGTTACAGACAGGAGAAGGCAAAAACCAGGCAGCATGGTTGGATAAAACTTCATAAATGAATTTTTATAAATGTCGGGACTATATTATTCAGCCCGGATGTGATTTAAGTAGTAATCAGAGCAGGCCTGTTTTTTTCAGGGCTTCCACTCTTGTATTAACCTGGAGTTTTTCATACACATTCCTGATATGTGTACGCACGGTCTCGAGACTGATAAAAAGATTGTCCGCGATTTCCTTATAGCGGTATCCTTTGCTCAACTGTTCCAGCATTTCCTGTTCGCGCCTGCTGAGCACCTGAAAGTAATCGTTACTATTTTCTTTGAGGCTAAACGCTTCTATCACTTTTCTTGCAATTTGTGAACTGATAGGACTGCCTCCTTTTTTTACTTCCTGTATGGCTTCTATTATTTTTTCCGGTGAGGTGCTTTTTAAGAGATAACTGATGGCCCCGGCTTTTAAAGCGTTGAATACATTATCCGCATTATCGTACACGGTCAGTACCATCATCTGCATCCGGGGGTGTATGGTCTTCAAACGCGCGATACAATCGATCCCGCTCATTCCGGGAAGATTGATATCAAAGAGCGCGATCTCTACAGGTTCCGCAGTGAGGGCTTTTAATGCGGATTCAGCATCGCCAAAACTGCGGAGCTCATTCACATCGATATGCAACTGGATCTGTTCAGCAAGATATTTCCTGACTTTCTCATCATCCTCGATAATCGCTATCGTATTAATTTTCACCATTCAAATATGCGTTTTATCTAATTGCCGGGGAATGTGATTAAAGTAGTAGGGATTGAGTAAGTGAATTCCGCGCCTTTTCCCGGATGGGAGTCTATCCTGATCGTGCCTGCTATTTCTTTGATGCGGTTACGAATATTCTTTAAGCCATTACCTATTGATGTTTTTTCCGGATCAAAGCCCCGGTCATTT
>CAZGSG010000603.1:0-2322 GCA_964528095.1 uncultured Terrimonas sp. | reverse complement strand
AAATAGGTTTGCGGAGAGGTGTAAAATCTCGGATCTTTTAAGGATGAGAAAAAAAGGAAAAAAAAGGTTTGTAATAAAAAAAAAAAAAGGGGAAAGCGTAACGCTGAGAGCTTCCTATATGGGGGGGTATAAATGGACGGGTATAAACAGCGGCAACCGCAGCGTAGAAGTAAAACCCGGAGCGGGTACAACAACTTATACCGTATCTGATCCATACAGTTGCCTGCAGGATGTATTTGAAGTGCAGGTATCAAAGAATTAAAATCGTATTATGAGAACAATCGTCAGGTTTATTTTTCTACTGGGAATATTCATACCGTTTAAAAACTATTCACAGAATTCCAGTCCGCCTCTTGCGAAAGGAGCTGAACGGTTTACGAATAAGCCCAAATTATTGCGCGGGCCTTACCTGCAAGTAGCTACAGATACCAGTATTGTAGTGAGATGGCGTACTGATGCATCAACCAGGAGCCGTGTAAGATATGGAACCGATTCAACGAAACTGGAAAAAACGGTTGACGATCTTGCACAGGTAACAGAGCATGAAATAAAACTGACGGGTTTATTGCCTGCCACCCGTTATTATTATTCTATTGGTTCATTAAAGGACACATTGCAATATGGAGCTGACAATTATTTTTCAACATTACCTGTTCCGGGCAAGGAAGGTATGTATCGTATTGGTGTATTCGGTGATTGCGGTTATCTCTCCATTAACCAGGCCAATGTACGTGATCAGTTTCTGAAATACCTGGGGAAAAATGATCTGAATGCATGGATACTCCTGGGCGATAATGCCTATAATGACGGAAATGATATGGAGTACCAGGCCAAGTTCTTTAATCCGTATAAAGATCAGTTGCTGAAAAAATACCCGGTATATCCTAATCCCGGTAATCATGATTACCATGATGCGGATTTTACGGCGGAGTATGCACAGCAAACACATACGACGGCCTATTACCAGAATTTCTCCATGCCGGTAAAAGGAGAAGCAGGTGGTGTACCATCAGGTAATCCCGCGTTCTATTCTTTTGATATAGGAAATATTCATTTTATTTCGCTTGACTCTTATGGCATAGAGGAAAATAAATACTTCCTGTATGATACCCTAAGCCCACAGGTGCAATGGTTGAAAAAAGACCTGGCAGCCAATCGCAATACGGGATGGGTGATCGCATTCTGGCATTACCCTCCTTATTCAAAAGGAACACATGATTCTGATGAAGATGGCATTATGGCCGATATTCGCCAAAACCTGATCGGTATTTTAGAAAGAGCAAAAGTAGATCTGATCTTATGTGGACATAGTCATGTATATGAACGGTCACGACTGATGAAAAATCATTTTGGCAAATCCAGCAGTTTTGATCCGGCGGTACACAACCTGAGTCAATCGTCCGGAGCATATGATGGCGTGAACCATGCAGCGCCTTATATTAATAATCCTGAAGGTAAACAGGGAACAGTGTATGTTGTATCGGGTTCTTCTTCTTATGTAGGGAAATCCTACTATGATTTTCCGCATAAAGCCATGTATTATTCGAATGATTCAGCTGCAGGTGCAGGGATACTGGAAGTAAAAGAAAACCGTCTTGATTTTAAATGGATCTGCGCAGATGGAGTCATCCGCGACCAGTTTACTATGATGAAGGATGTGAATAGAAGAACAGTGATCCGGACCAGGAAGGGATTACCCGTAAAATTGACGGCCTCCTTTGTTTCTGATTCATATAAATGGAATAAGTCAGCAAGCACGGATAGGAGTTTGAAGTTAATACCACCATCAGGCAAAACCGTTTACAAGGTAAAAGATCCATACAATCAATTGCAGGATGAATTTGAAGTGATTGTTACCAAATAGAACGGTGAGCAAATAAAGAGCAATGAAAAAAACTATCATTATTATAGTATTGTGTTGTAGCATGCTCTTGCTGAGCCTGGTCCCTTTTTCCCGGGCAAAGCGGTCAATTGGTGTAGAGCAAACAATAGGCTATTTTAAAGAACATGCTATTCAATTTGCAGAGAGCGCGGAAGCATTGGAAAAAAAGATACAGGCAATAGTTGCCGGCGATTCACTGTCGGTTGAGTCGGCAAAAATCGCGTTGAAAGATTGCCGTCTTCATTTTAAGCGGATAGAATTTTTCTTCAATTACTTTTTTCCCAGTCTCACCATCATTTATAACGCAGCCCCGGTCATTGAAGTAGAGGAGCCATTTATGGAATACCGGGATCCAACCGGTTTGCAGGTGATCGCTTCTCTTTTATTTTCGAAGGAACCGGCATCAGCGAAAAAAGAATTGCTGCAACAGGCTTACCTGG
>CAZGSG010000602.1:0-2324 GCA_964528095.1 uncultured Terrimonas sp. | reverse complement strand
GCAATAGCTTTTAATAACATCGTCTTACCAGTTTTTGGCTGGGCTACGATCAGTCCACGCTGGCCTTTACCTATCGGCGTAAAGAGGTCGACGATACGAGTCGAATAATCACCTGGCGTGGTGAAAAGATTTAATTTTTCGAAAGGGAACAAAGGCGTCAGGTAATCAAATGGCACGCGGTCACGCACTTCTTCGGGGCTTTTGCCATTGATATGATCTACCTTAAGAAGCGCAAAATATTTTTCACCTTCTTTAGGAGGACGCACTGCTCCATGTACGGTATCTCCTGTTTTTAAACCGAACAGTTTGATCTGTGAGGGAGACACATATACATCATCGGGAGAAGATAAATAGTTATAATCAGAAGAACGCAGGAATCCATAACCATCCGGCATCATTTCCAGTACTCCTTCCGAAAGTATTACTCCATCGAATTCAATGTTGAAATTTTGTTCCCGGCGTTGAGGGTATCCTTTATTTGGCGTAAAAGAGGGTTCGGATCCATTTGACTGGTTGCCATCTACCTGCTGACTTGGTGCTTGTGGTTGCACTACGTTCTGCGGTTGTTGATCCTGGTCCTGCTCATCCTGTTGGTCCTGCTGATCCTGGCGGTTATTCGTTTGTTGCTCAGAAACGTTCTCAGTAGATTCCTTTTCGTCGGGTTTTTTACGTCCTCGTTTTACAGGCGGCGCTTTTTCATCTTTTTTTGCGGGCATAATTACGGATGGTTTTTTAGCAGGTCTTTTTTCTTCGCCGGTGTTTTCAACTACAGCCTCTTCAGTAGAGATACCGGTAGTCGCTTTGATAATGCGTTTGCGTTTGCTCTTATCTTCCGGGGCGGCGGGTACTTTGGAGCCGGCGAGAGCCTGGCTATCCAGGATTTTATAAACAAGCCCCTGCTTGTCTAATTTTTTTACGTTGGGGATTTTTAACTGCTCGGCTATGTCAAGCAGTTCGGGAACGAACATGTCGTTCAATTGCAGAATGTCATACATACGAAAATCTTGAATTTAAACACGGTATTCGTGACCACAAGTCTGGGAAAATGAAAATGTTGAATTTAGATTGAATGGAATTTGGGTAAAACCGGATGAGCTAACCAAGAGAGTTATAAAACTAATCAGCCTCTTTCCGATGCAATTATACGCTGTTTTTCGTAAAAACAAAAATTTTGATACAGTTACCCTCTGTTTTGATGGGAGGAACAAGGGCCAGGCCCAAAGCTATTGCTAAGAAAGCAATGGCTTGAGCTTGAGGCTTTCCCGGCAGGGAAACGGACTTTTTTACACGCATGATGCATTGCAAAGACAGGCGTTTTTTAACAGTATGCATGTGAAACCGGGAGAAATAATGGTAAAAGGGAGTTCTATGTGCTACGATATGCCGTGTATCGGTTATATATTACATATAAGGCATGTCTGTCGGCTATTCATCATCTTATTTAAATTAAATGCAGGCATGCTTTACCTTTGCACCTCGCAAAAACATGCTATGTTCAACAAACGCACAAAAATCAAAGACCTGCTGGCACAAGAGCCGCAGGAACAGGAAGTAACCGTTATGGGCTGGGTTAGAACCTTTCGCAATAACCAATTTATAGCAATCAACGATGGATCTACCAATGCAAATATCCAGGTTGTGGCCGAGCTGGGTAAATTTGACGAAGATCTGTTGAAACGAATTACAACATCGGCTTCGCTAAAAGTAACAGGCAAAATAGTTCCATCTCTGGGAAAAGGGCAGAAAATGGATCTGCAGGCTTCGTCTATAGAAATACTGGGAGATAGCGATGCGGAAAAATACCCGATACAATTAAAGAACCGCCCGACACTGGAATACCTGCGGGAAATAGCCCATTTCCGTTTCCGCACAAATACATTCGGATCTGTATTTCGTGTTAGACATGCGCTTTCATTCGCTGTACATAAATTCTTTAATGATAAGGGATTTGTGTATATGCATACCCCTATCATCACAGCAAGTGATGCAGAAGGAGCAGGAGAAACATTCCGTGTCACTACATTACCCGTTGATGGATCTGCACCAAAAAATGAAGATGGTTCGATCAATTTCAAAGAAGACTTTTTTGGGCGCTCCACCAATCTTACCGTAAGCGGGCAGCTTGAAGGCGAACTGGGTGCTACCGCTTTCGGCGATATATATACATTCGGCCCTACGTTCAGAGCAGAAAACTCAAACACAGCCAGGCACCTTGCCGAATTCTGGATGATCGAACCCGAAATGGCATTCTATGATCTGGAGGATAATGCAAACCTTGCCGAGGAATTTATAAAATACCTGATTCAATATGCAATGGAAAACAA
>CAZGSG010000601.1:0-2326 GCA_964528095.1 uncultured Terrimonas sp. | reverse complement strand
CTGACGTATTAGATTCAGAATCTAGCACAATTTTGCCCCAAAACGTGTTTTGTGAATATCTAAGGATCAATCAGTGTAATCCTTTAAGTGTGAAGTAAAGCCAAAATAATCTATCGTTGAATTTCTATAGCACTTATTTTCGAAAAAATTTCAATTTTAAATGTCTGCATCAAAAGACATAGTGATACTAACCCCATGCCAATCCAACCAATTATCTGAAGTTTTTCTCCAACAATATAAACAGCCAAAATAGTGGCCACTAAAGGTTCTATTAAAGTAATCAGTGTCGCACGACTTGCATCAATATATTTTAAGCCAAATCCAAACAGTAAATAGCCAACAAACATTGGAATAATTGCCATATACATGGAAACTGAAATATTCGTTACAGAAGAAAAAATATTTTGACCGGTCAATAACAATGAAGGCAAAAGCAACAATGCAGCGATACCAAACAATCCAGCCATTGCAGATTGAGAATGAACACTGCCGTCTATCAATTGTTTTGCAACCCATGCATAACAGGCATAAGTAAGTCCTGCTAAGAAGCCTAGTAAGATACCAATATTTTGTAGAAAAAGGCTGTTTGTAATGAAAGTATGTTGATCTTTTCCTACCGCTAAAAAAACAATACCGATAGCACCGATGAGAAAGCTAATCATCCACTGCAATGATACAGATTTTTTACTAATAAGACGGTCTAGCATAGCAGAGAAAAATGGTGCACTAGCGATAGAAACGACTGTACCTATCGCAACACCAGCGAAACGCATTGATGTGTAAAATGCTAATGGATAGATAGCTACGGAAATACCGCCTAATAAAAGCATCTTGGGATAAGCAATCACTCTTTTATAATCCGCAAGTAATTTCTTTCGAGCAGTGAACACCAATAAAAAACCGGCAATCCCCATTGCAAATTCACCAATGGCTAGTGAGTTAATGGTAGGGGCATAGCTTGCAGCGGTTCCGGTCGTACCCCATAGGAAACTCGATAGTACAATGGCGAGAACACCTTTAAAAATTTCGATTCGATTGGACATTGCAAAGACCATCATTGAAGACTTATGAATGCAGGAATAATACTGCCTTTCAAAGCATACAATTTGACAATTCAGACGCTTTTGTTAACGAATCAGACGAATCTTTATTTTTTAAACCGCGTTGGTGGAAGACTAAAATATTGTGAAAATTTTCGGCTAAATGAAGAAAGCTCGCTATACCCGACTTTCTCCCCGACTATCTGCAAAGAATAATCAGTATGAGTCAATAAGGCTTGAGCCTTCTCCATTCGAAGCTTTGTCACATACTCCATTACTGTCATACCTGTCTGCTGTTTAAACAATTTTTTAAATTGTGTTTCACTTAAAAAAGCCACTTTAGCTAAAGATTTAATTAGAAGTTGCTCAGCAATGTTTTGCTCTATGAATGCCATTACAGCGCCAATTCGACTGTCTACGGCAGGCAGTAATGATTGTTCGGCGAGCAGTAAATAAAACGTTTCATACATCGATTTTTCGAGGGCGACGTTGATCTGATACTCCAATTGGTTAGCCACGAATGTTAAATAAATTTTCAGAGATGCATTAATCGCAAAAAATATTCGCTGAGAATCAGAAATGTTAGGAGGAATGGTTAGCATATCCGCAACGACAAACCGAGCTTCAGAGTCCGCTGTAAATACATGTTCCTCTTTGGTTTTCACAACAACACATTCACCTGGTGCGACTTTACCATCAAAACTATCGACCTTAATATGAATAACCCCTCTCAATGGAAAAACCAATTGATGGTAATCGTGCATATGGCTCGTTGGTTTTGTGTTGTATGAACGAATAGAGAGGTTATTTGGCATACAAATCCAAAATGAGAAAACTTATTTTATTTGCTGTTATTGATTCTATCTTCAGGATAGCGACTATCGATGTAAAATGTTACTTACTTTTGCAAGGGTCAATCATCTAAATTGCCAGTCAAATTGTATTTGATGGACAACAAACACATCAAGATTAGCCGATAATGTATCGATATCACATGACTTAACCCAGCAATATTAGCCACAAAGTTAAGCCATTTTCTGTTGTTCAAATTAATCCAAGTCAGATCAGTTTATGGTATCGATCTAAGATGAGGCATATGTTTTTGTCCACGTTGGTTTAATGAAATAGTATCTGGTGCCTGCCAAAATTTATGTTGACCAAAACACCAAATCGGAGGTCAACATGAAAAAAGCTACTTCAGGAAAATGCACCGGCATAAAAAGACCATTCAAGTTAGAAGAGATCTGGCGTATTCGTACTCGGCTTGAACTTGAAAACAACTTAAT
>CAZGSG010000600.1:0-2327 GCA_964528095.1 uncultured Terrimonas sp. | reverse complement strand
TAATTCCTGTCATATGGTGATTCCTTCCTGGGTTTATACTCCACAAGTGAAGTAAGGCTGCTGGCTCCGAAATGGTCTTTCTCTACAAAGTAGATTTGATCTCTTCTAAGAATATTTTTATCAAGCAAGGCAGTATCATGACTGGCAACTACCAATTGACCACGAGTTTTGACCTTTGAGGAGTTGAATAATTTTATAATCGCCTTGGATAGCAAGGTATGTAATCTTGCGTCAAATTCATCAATGATCACAAGGTTTCCTTCATAGATCGACATCAATATCAATCCAATCAAGCTGAAATATTTTTGCGTTCCTTCAGACTCATCTTTATCAAGCAGAAATGATACGGTGCCTATTATTTTATCAGAAGCATCGTATTTGTTATGTATGGTGAGAATTGATTTGTCTTCCATTTCCAGCATGGCTTTGATCATCCTATCTCTAAGATCATCAGGTAAGCCGGCCAGGCTATTTTCTAAAGGAATGTTTATGTCAGAAACTTCTATTGCCTGAATATCGAGATCAGCTTTTTTGAGGAATTCCTGTATGAGGTGGGCGTAGACCGGATCAGACATTAATCGTATAGTCATGCTTTTAAATGCCCGGTTGGCGTATAACCCTGAGAGCGTTTGGATAGAACTGATCCATTTATTGATGGCCACTGCTTGCGGTACATTCCAGTGAGAAGCTACAGATAAGAATAACGAATTTTCACGGGTGCGTTTTTCAAGGCCCTGAGAGTTCTCAAATTTCTTAGCGTTTATTTCATATTCATCCTGCATTCTTAGAAAGACAGGATACTCTTTTTCTGCACGTGATTGTAACAGCCATTCTTTATGAACACGGTTCTGGTCCACTTCAAATCCATACCTGTAGGTAAAGCCATCTAGTAAGAAACAGGCTTCAAATAATGAAGGCTTGCTTTCTGTTTCTTTATTTAGTCTGAAAGGATCTGTGTTGATGGAGTCGCTTACTTTCTTTTGAAGGGCCGATTCAGTAACAAATGTTTTAAAGAATGAGAAAGCATCAAGGATCTTGGATTTACCACTTGCATTATGCCCGTACAAAACCATTGATTTCAGGATCTGATGTTTGCCAATAGTCACCAGATTTGAATCGATATGTTCACTGATTGGGGCAGCAGTAAAATTGAGAACTAATGGTTCTTTGATGGATTTATAGTTCCCGACTTTGAAGTAAATTAGCATTTTATGCGGATTTTCTACATGAATGGCATAAAAATACTGAATTTTAGACTGTTTTACTAATAATAATGTAGATTATTAACGAGTATTGCGAATTCGGTGAAAGGATTTCAGATCAGTGGGCATCATTTGACAAAATGCGGTACTGATTACCTACTCAACTCATTTACAAACCCAATAGTGCGTTGCAATACTTCCTCCCTCCTTTCTTTATGTGGAGTATGGCCCGTTCCGGGAATCATGTATACTTCCACTTCTCCACTGGCCTTTGCTGAAATCGCTTCCACTTGTTTAATCGATCCGTATTCATCTGCTTCTCCTTGTATCACTAATACCGGACAAATAATAGAAGGTAAAAGTTGTTCAATGTTCCAGGTGCTGAAAGTTTCGCTTAACCATGTTTCTGTCCATGCACGAAACAAGGTTTCTGTTTTGTTACCGTGATACTTTTCAAGTTTTATTTGTAAGTCTGTATTGTTGAATTGTACTACTGCGTCTTTGATTCCATTCAATGTGATCTGTTCAACTAATACATGGCCAGCTTCTGCAATCACTGCTGAAAAAGTTGCAGGATATTTTCCTGCTGCTATCAACGCAATCGATGCGCCATCACTATGACCAAAAAGAATTGGTTGTTCAATGTTTAATTCAGATAAAAGATTGATCAATGTATCTGCTTCATCATGCATGTAGAGATTTGTTCTTTCCGGGCCGGGCATGGGCGCTGAAAGCCCATACCCGCGCCTGTCATAGACAACCATATTACATTGCGTGCTGTCACATAGTACTGATGGGAAGTCGCGCCAGAGGGAAGTACAACCCAATGAATCATGAAGAAAAATTATGGTTGGTCTGCCCGAATATTTTTCAATGAGTCTTACATACAATTGCTGTCCATTCACGGTGAGTAATTGATCAAGCTCTCTGTTTAATGTATTCATCTGTTATTTGTGTTACGAACTACTGTCGCTTTTAACTATCATAAATGTACTGCTGCATCTTTTTTCACGGCAATATTTTTTTTCTTGCTTCATTAAAAATAACTCGGTAGTAATCGCAAACTTTAAATATTAATTCTTCGTATATTTGATGAGAAGGAAGATTTCGCATATACATGAACGT
>CAZGSG010000599.1:0-2334 GCA_964528095.1 uncultured Terrimonas sp. | reverse complement strand
ATACATTCCCTGAATTTGTTCTGGACCGATATACTAAAAAAACCCACTGGATTATGATCATTATAGGTTTATTGGCCTGTACCATTGTAACTACGATGTTAATCCTGGGATGCGCTCTGGCTTTAAACGTTTTAACAGGTATTAACGTAAAGATTGCAGTACTTGTGATCCCTTTGGCATTTTGTTTTTATAGCTCCATTACGGGTTTGAGGGGTTCTATCATCACAGATTATCTTCAGGTTGCGATTATTTTGATAATTGGTCTGGGATTGTCGGTGATTTTCTATTATAAATACGGAGACTTTGGCATCTGCAGCATGGTAGAAAATTTTCATGACAAAGGAAAGTTACTTAATATTACTTCTTACTCAGGGATTATGTTTGGAATTGTCAATACAATAGGGAATTTTGGTACGGTATTCCTGGATCAGACCTACTGGCAAAGGGCAATCGCTGTCAATTATAAGTCTGCGGGAAGTTGTTTCTTAACGGCAGGACTTGTATGGTTTGCGATACCCCTCTGTATTGCCACAGCATTCGGGGTAGGTGGATTGGCGTTGGGCATCAATGTTAGCGATTCTACAATCATAGCGCCGCTAACAGCATATCATGTATCAGGCAATATAGGAGGTATTGCCTTTTTGGTGATGCTTTTTATGGCTATTATTTCAACAGGAAATTCTGAATCGGTTGCTGTGGCGTCCATCATTGCGAATGATATCTACCGTTTGAATATCAAACCGCAAGCTACGGATAGACAAATACTCAAAATCTCTCGTTTTACAACGGGTCTTTTTGGCATTATTGCAGGAATATTAAGTTTTTTGATTTATTCAATAGGTGTTCAAGTTTATTTTCTGTACCTTGCGATGGGAATTTTCTTGAGTGCCGGAGTGCTTCCAATTATTTTTGGGATTATGTGGAAAAGATTGTCTTCCTTCGGTGCGTTTTGGGGAACCCTGCTGGGATTTATCAGTGGTATTATTGTATGGTTAGTCGTGGCCAGCACTCAGGATGGAAGTTCGTTGCTCGTGGCAATGGGTAAAATGGTTCCCATGGCGTGTGCAAATTGTACCGTTGTTCTGGTTAGTGGAATCGTTTGTCTGATTGATGGCTACTGGTTACAGAGCAGTCAATTTGATTTCTCCAGGATTCAACTCATGGTAACTTCGTTTCTGAAAAAACAGGAAATTAAAGATATAAAAGGATTCAGACCGGTATCAAAGAGTGATTATTTTGAGAATGTGAATGCGTATTTCAAAACAAACGGTCGGAAAATCATATTGTTGGCAATCTATAGTTCACTGGCTATGGAAGTGTTTTTCCCTATAATAATGTATTTTTCTGGTTTTACTTTCAGTAAGGGATTTTTTAGCTATTGGATTATTGGAACACTGGTGTGGCTTATGTTTTCCGCAGGATATACCATTCTTATCCCAATAATCGATTTCTTTCAGGCTGACGAAGCGGAACAGTTATATTATGAATGAATCTAACGTATTTGGGTTAGATAAATAGTATGTTCTCTCAGAATACCATCAGCACACGTCTGTTTAATGGATACTTCATTATTATCATTTTTTTGGGGGTTATCACCATTGTTGCGCTGGTGAAGCTGGGGAGTATCAATTATCTGAAAAGTGGTTTGACAGATGATAGTCGTATTCGAATTGAATGTATCTGTAATCTGGAAATATCCATTGAAAGATTGCGGACAATGACGCACAGGCATACAAATAAAAACAAAAAAATGGAAATTGCTGAAAATTATGTGAATATATTGAGCAGTATGAGAGACGAGTCTATAAAGTTAACAAAATCCTGTATTGGTAATTCTCTCTTATTACAGTTGAGCCAGGCAATAAAAAATCATTGTGATATATTGTATTCCGAGTATAAGGCATATCCCAATAAAACGTTACTCCTGTCCAGAATCAACAATGTAAACGTTATCATAGGTGCAATCAAACACGAAAGCTACAAGTCCTTTTATGAAATCCAAAATTCTTTCGAAAGTGTAATCCGGTCGGCGTCTTTAACGATACTGTTTTTCTTCCTTGTAACGGTTATTTTTAGTATTTTTTTGAGTATAAAGATTGCTTCCTCGATAACAAACCCATTGGCAAAATTGGTGGATTCAGCTCAAAGGATTGTAGAAGGAGACCTCTCTGTAAGGCTGAGCGTTAATAAATACGATGAAATCGGTACTCTTTCAATGGTATTTAACAAAATGGTCGATACCCTCAGGATCAATCAAGAAAAGATTAAAGAGTATAATCGGAATTTAGAAGCCAAACATCGGGAATTGAAGAAACTTTCCCATAAAATAATTTC
>CAZGSG010000598.1:0-2345 GCA_964528095.1 uncultured Terrimonas sp. | reverse complement strand
TTTTACCCTGCTTGATGTCAATGGCAAAGAAAGTTTGTTCAGCTTATGTAAGTGGAAGTATGTACTGGTAGATTTCTGGGCCAGCTGGTGTCAGCCATGCCGGTATGAAAACCCCAATGTGGTAGGCGCTTACAATAAATTTAAAGACAAAAATTTTACTATCCTTGGTGTATCGCTCGACAAGCCAGGGGAGAAAGACAAATGGATAAAGGCGATCAAGGATGACCAGCTTGCCTGGACTCATGTAAGCGATCTGAAACAATGGCAAAGCGCAGTGGTTGACTTATATCATTTCGGAGAGACTGGTATCCCTTATAATGTACTGGTTGATCCGGCAGGAAAGATCATCGCGGAAAGTCTGAGAGGACAGGCGCTGGATGCAAAACTGGCGGAAGTATTGAGATAAGCGTGACCCGGAAATAACTATTGTGCTCATTAATATGAAATAGTTAGTATTGAGAAATCTCTCAATACTAACTATTTTCTTTAACGCTATAGGGAGTTGTAATAGTTGAATACAGCGATAAGGTCTTCATCCGATTTGCAGCTTAATTTACGCTCATCAATAAAGGCACTGACCTTTGCCTGTTTATCTCCAAATAATGAAGAAACACCTGTTTTGTTTCTGTCGAATTTGATCAGCTGCTGATCTTTGCCTGGAAAAAATGCAACGTATGATTCTGACTTTTTAAAAATACGGGTGATCGTAGCTTCTCCATATTTTTTCTGATCCTTATAAGTTATTTTGATTTCTTTCAGAAGAGAACATTTTCCGGAATCTAATAACTGAAATATTCTTGAGCCGGGGGCATTGATAGATTCATTTACGCTTTGTAAGGTAAAGTTTGGAATTGTTTTTCCTTCCATCGAAAAAATATGAAAATGTATTTTTTGAAGTGGCAGGGCGGCGGATAGTTCCTTTCCTTCATTATCAATATACTCAAGTTGTGAATCAACAAAATTTATACGAACATTTACATTGCGATAAACTTTTCCGCTTAAAGCAGTAATATCGGCCAGCCTGTATTCCTCGCTTAAATAAGGACTGCCTTCTGCCACATAGCTTGTTCGCATATATAATGGCCGGCCATTGCCATCATTCATAAAAGGGTTCGCCTGGCAAAAGGAAATTTTTTGTAAAAAAAATAGCCCCCCCAAAAGAAGAAATGCTTTAAACATCACGAACAGATTTAAGTTATTGAAATTAAACAAAAAAGGCCTGGAATCTTATTAGATCCAGGCCTTTTGACTATTAGTTATATGAGATTAGTCTACCCATAATTTATTCAGGGATTTCTCTGAAGCTGATGCCGGCCAGATATAACCTTCATCGGTGGGATTTTTTGCACCAGCCGCACCCTTTGCAGGAATTGGTTGGAGCAAACGCATAAGATCACCGTTACGTAAACCCTCACCCAGGAATTCGATTCTTCTCTCCGTCATGATCGCATCAATTAATGCGGCAGGAGTTGCGGGAGCAAGTATGGTTGTCGCGTCTGAACGCTGACGTACCGCATTCAACAGTGCGATAGCCTGCGCATCCAGCGTATTGGTAGAACGCACTTTTGCTTCAGCAAGATTTAATAATACCTCCGCCCACCTGATCACAGGAGTGTAGTCTGCAGGAGCGGCGATTGGGAATTTTGTCAGGTATTTTTTAGTTCCTGCAACATTGGTAAAGATGAATGATCTTCTTTTATCTGTAGCAGTCCATCCTGCATTACCGATAATGCCCGAAAAGTTGAGTGAAAATATGGAACCGCTTCCCGTAGCGCTTGAATAATAATACGCCTGTAAACCGTTCTGTGTACCTGGAATATCCCCGGCAGTAGTAGTAAACGGCATAGACATGATCGATTCCGTTGTAGTATAAGGCGCTTTGAATACCGCTGTATAATCGGCCTGTAAAGCATGTGCTACACCGCTTGAAGCAGTGAAAGGAGCAAGGCCCGGCACAATCTTATTTGCCTCGGATATTACCTTGGGATAGTTCTGCATGCTCAGGTAAACCCTTGTTTTCAACGCGATGGCAGTATTCTTATGCGCGCGTGTTGTGTTATTATAGGCGCTTCCGTTAGTAACAGGCAGGTTTGTTTCTGCGAAATCAAGGTCTGAAATTATTTGTGTATAGACTTCTGCTACAGTACTTCTCTGCAGATCAGAAAATCCACCACTTTTAATGCCAGTCAATCGCAAAGGAAGACCTAGTTTACTGCCTGCACCATCTGCAAAAGGCCTTGCGTAAAACTGTAATAAATTATAATAGGACAGTGCCCTGATCAGGCGGGCCTCTGCGATATAATTATTACCTAAAGCTGTTCCTACAACAGCCGTACCCTTGGCGT
>CAZGSG010000597.1:0-2364 GCA_964528095.1 uncultured Terrimonas sp. | reverse complement strand
CGGCAGGAATGAAGCGGCAGTAAACAAAGCTGCAAAAGAATTGGACGTTTTTGGCTTTAAAGCCGATGCTGCCAATGAAGAAGATATCAATGCGCTGTTTGCCTTCACGATACAAAAACTGGGCGGACTTAATGTATTGGTCAATAATGCAGGAGTAGGACATTTGGCACCGCTTGTAGAAACCACCACCGAACATTTTACCAAGATTTGGGAAACCAATGTGAGAGGTGCCTTTTTTGCGGGTAAAGCAGCAGCCAAACATTTTATAGCCCAAAATACGGGTAACATTATCAACATCTCTTCTACAGCTGGGCAAAAAGGATTTGCCAATGGTTCTGCTTATGTGGCTAGCAAATTTGCGCTGTCCGGACTTACCGAATGCTGGAGGGCAGAACTGAGAAAAAACAACATCAGGGTAATGCAGGTTAATCCAAGTGAGGTAGTTACCGAATTTGGAGCCAAACTGGGTTTTGAGCACAGTAATGTGGATCATAAATTAAAAGCGACTGAAATTGCTCATGTAATTGTATCTATGCTGGCCATGAACGATGTAGGTTTCATTACCGATGCCACTGTGTGGGCAACCAATCCATAAAAACAACTAACAAAAAATAAGAATTATGATCCAATCTAAAGGTTATGCGGCACAGGATGCCGAAACAGATCTGGCTCCCTGGAATTTTGAACGCAGGGAAGTAGGTCCGCACGATGTTTTGATCGAGATTACCCATTGCGGTGTTTGCCATTCCGATCTTCATCAAATAAAAAATGACTGGTTTCCGGGTATTTTCCCAATGGTTCCCGGTCATGAAATTGTTGGTAAAATTGCCGCTGTTGGCGCGCATGTTAAGAAATTTAAAGAAGGCGACCTTGCTGGTGTGGGCTGTCTTGTAGATTCATGCAGAACCTGTGACAACTGCCAGGACGGTTTAGAGCAATACTGCCTTAATCACAGTACGCAAACCTATAACTCAATGGGTAAAGACGGACTGCCTGCGTATGGCGGATATTCAAGTAACATTGTAGTGCACGAAGATTTTGCCCTTCATATATCTAATAAATTACCGATTGCAGCTGTAGCACCATTACTATGTGCAGGTATTACTACTTACTCACCATTGCGTCACTGGAAAGTAGGCAAAGGACATAAACTAGCCGTTTTAGGACTTGGAGGGTTGGGTCATATGGGCGTTAAATTTGGAGTAGCTTTTGGTGCCGAGGTAACGGTTTTAAGTACGTCGCCTTCTAAAGAAGCTGCAGCAAAAGCGCTTGGAGCCCATAAATTTGTGGTAACATCAAATCCTGATGAGGTTGCTGCTGTAGCCGGATCGTTTGATTTTATCCTGGATACGGTATCAGCACCGCATGATGTTAATTTATACCTGTCGCTGCTAAAAACAAATGGAACACACATTTGTGTAGGAGCACCATCTGAGCCATATGAGATCCCGGCATTCTCGCTTTTAATGGGAAGAAAAAGCGTATCGGGATCGGGTATCGGCGGATTGCCTGAAACTCAGGAAATGCTTGATTTTTGTGCCGAGAACAATATCGTTTCAGATATTGAACTGATCGACATAAAAGATATCCATTCTGCCTATGAACGTATGCTGAAAGGCGATGTGCGTTACAGGTTTGTTATCGATATGGCTACCCTGTAAACGGTATCTTAATTAAAAAACAATTCGAAGCGGCAACGGCACTACTTGATTGCTGCTTTGAATTGTTTATTTTTTCTAAACATCTTATAAAAATCATCACCCTGCTTTTTGTAAATTTTATAATTGGCTTTGGCTATAAAATCCAGCCATTTGCTATTGTAATAACACAAACAGTGTTTTAATACTTTTTTGCCATTTCCACCTTCGGCAACTTTTCCTAACCGTTCATGTCCTCTGCAATCAATTTTTTTATCGCTTTAGTGTTTTTATAACTATGGATCAGGCATGCTTCTAAGTACTTAATTTTAAAATCGTTGAGGTATATTTCTTTATAAGCATTGTCATTATTTCGGTAAGATGAGCAGGAGCATAAAGCAAGCAGCAATAAAAGTGATAATTTTTTCATATTTAATGAATTAGTGAGTCTGAAAATTAGAAATAATGCAACCATAAAGCGCTGCTTCTTAAATATTAGCTAAAACGGCTTTTTTAAAAAAACATGCCGTAAATTTGCAGTTAATTTTGTTATACTGTTGTATAGCACATGCATTAACTCAGAAAATACACAAATGTTAGATATACAGGCAATCAGGAATGATTTTCCGATACTTACCCAAACAGTAAACGGCAAACCGCTCGTTTATTTTGATAACGCAGCAACATCACAAAAGCCACAGGTAGTTATAGATGCCATTAGTAATTA
>CAZGSG010000596.1:0-2371 GCA_964528095.1 uncultured Terrimonas sp. | reverse complement strand
ATGCAATTGGAATAGCAAGAATGATAGCAATAACAACAAGCCCTGCAAAATCCTTTGAAAGTAAAATAACAATGTCAGGTACACTTGCCCCCAGTACTTTACGAACTCCTATTTCTTTGATGCGTTGTTCGGCTGCGAAAGTGGCTAATCCAAATAGCCCCAGGCAGCAAATAATAACAGCTACTAACGTAAATCCAAAAGAAAGTTTACCTAAAACCGATTCAGTCTTGTATTCTTTACCATAATCGCTGTCAAGAAAAGAGTATTCAAAAGGATATTCGGGTGAGTATTTCTTAGTGACCGCTGCAATACTGGCCAGGGTTTGGTTGACATTGGCATTTTCAATGGTCTTGATATAATAGTCAAACCCGTTTGTTGTAGTATACATTAAAATGAGCGGCTCTGTACCCTGGTGCAGGTTCCCATTCACAAAGTTATCTGTAAGTCCAATAATTTCTCCTTTACCATTCCACATCTCCAATTTAGCACCTATTACATTGTGTTTTGTAAGCCCCATCGCCAGCATCGCTTTTTCATTGATGATATAATTGGATGAGTCTGCTTTGTTGCTATAAAAATTTCTTCCTGCAATAAGTTTAATATTCATAGCGGGGATGAGCCCATCATCAGATCTGAGTACCTTAAATGAAATGGATGAGTTTGCCGGCTTTCCGGGCCATACAGGATCGGTAGTGGTAATGGGCACCTGGAATAAATTACTCCCGACTAAAGCAACATTCTTAACGGTTGGTATTTGTTGCAAATCCTCCTTGAATGGGTAATAATTTTTTCTTAACCCATCTTTCTGTGGAATAACAATGACATTTTCTTTACTAAAACCCAGGTCCATCTTAAAGATATACCCCAGTTGCCTGTATATAACTATGCTTCCTGTTATTAAAATCACTGAAACTGCAAACTGGGTAACGATCAGGCCTTTTCTAATACCTCCTCCTTTTAATGTCACCTTGCTATTTTTTAAAATAGCCGAAGTATTGAATGATGACAAATAAAAAGCCGGGTATATACCGGCCAATAGACCGCAAAGAAGTGTAATACCAATAACACCAATTACCAAAACAGGGTTACTATAATCCAGATGCAGTGATTTGCCGGTAATTTCATTCAGCATTGGAATAAATACTGTCACCAGTAAAATGGCCAAACACAAAGACAAAAACGAAATCAGAACGGATTCAACTATAAACTGAATACCAAGAGAGAATCTGCCGGCACCTGCAGATTTCCGAACTCCTATTTCTTTTGTTCTTGTTGAGGCGCGGGCAGTAGCTAAGTTGGTGAAATTAAAACATGCCATTACTAGTATGATCAGCGCTATGCATCCAAACAATACAACCTGATTGATACGCCCTCCGCTATTTATCCCGTTTTCAAATCTTCCGTGCAGATATAATTGGGAATATGGATATAAAAAAGCCTCCCGATTGTAATCACTGCAATGAGTCTTAATTATTTTCCTGGCTTTTGCATCTGCTGAACTAAAATCTGATTTTGGCTTTAGTGTTACAAAAGCTTGTGTAGCGCCACTTCTCCAGTGATTTGCCCAGGTATTTTGTTTTTTCCAATTTTCAAATGACAGAACAAAGTCAAATTGCAGGGAAGAGTTTTCGGGTATATCCCTAAATACACTTGACACCATGAAATCACCAACCTGGTTAATTGCCAGCGTTTTTCCAATCGGATTTTCATCGAATAATTTTTTTGCAAGTTTTTCAGAAATACTGATTGAATTGATATCAGAAACCGGATTTATCTTGTTGCCCATCGAGATCGGGAACGAGAAAATGGAGAACAAGGCCGGATCGGCATAAAGTCCGGACTCAATAAATTTCTTTTCTCCGGCTTTAACCAGCATCTCTTCATTCCAGCTCGTTTGTACTACTTCATCTATTTCAGGAATATCTTTACGAAGGGCTTCTCCAATCATCACCGTTGGTGCCTCAAAGGTTTCCATTCTACCATCAGCATAGATATCATTTATCATCACTTTGTATGTGCGATCTATCTTAGTATGAAACCTGTCAACTGAAAATTCATCCAGCATCCACAAGAAAATCAGAACAGATGCTGTCAATCCAACTGTAAGGCCGAGTATATTGGTTATTGTATAAGTCCTCTGTTTAAAAAGCCTGCGAATGGTGATATTGAAGTAATGCTGAATCATATTACTGCTTTTGAATAATTACATGCCAGAAGATAACAGCATCAACTAATGCACCGAAATTAAATCATTGACAATCAATCAGAAAATTGAATGAATTATTTGCATGTTGTTCATTTTCGCACACAGGTGTCTGTTTTTGATATAATACAAAAGCTACCTGCTGTTTCCTTTTTCAATTTTCGGGAT
>CAZGSG010000595.1:0-2386 GCA_964528095.1 uncultured Terrimonas sp. | reverse complement strand
CCGGGGTTGCCTAACCGTACCTTTGTGGGGGTAAAAGAAAAAAGGGTAAAATTATTGAAAGAGCCGGATTTTCATATGGTGAAGCCGCTGAAGGCCCCCCACCCCAAGGAAATAATTGGGCGGGCCGGGGCTACCTTGCAACGGGAAAAGGTGGTGGGGGTATGGGTGATGAGCGTACCTATGAATTTACGGTGGCACTGAGAGCTGTTACAAGCGTAGATGGTATGACGGCAGACTGGGCGCATCTCCCTTATGATTTTTTAGCCTATGTTTCCAATACGATCATCAATAATGTACGGGGAATAAACCGGGTGGTATATGATATCAGCAGTAAACCGCCTGCAACAATTGAGTGGGAATAAAATATGTGTCGTTTGCTAATTAGGTATGTTTTCCCAGAAGAAATGAAGCTGGTTGTGAATTAATCTATTAATATGAACAGAACCTTTTTTTGCCTGTTAATTGTATCCTGCTTTTTTGTATCTGCCAAAGCACAGGATACTACCGGCATAAAACATAAGATAGCCATCTTCGCACCCCTGTATCTTGATTCCGCTTTTGATGCCAATAATGAATACAGGTATGAAAAAAATAACTTCCCCAAGTTTATCAACCCCGGGCTTGAATTTTATGAAGGTGCCCGCCTGGCACTTGACTCCCTGAACAAGGAAGGTGCAAAGCTGGAAGTATTTATTTTCGATACAAGATCTGCTACAGAATCCCTGGATAAACAATTGGAAAAACAGGGAATGGAAAACGTAGAACTTATCATTACTTATAGCAGTCCCGGGGAAATAAGAGCTTTTGCGGAATTTGGCCTTAAAAAGAACATCCCTGTAATAAATGTAAACGTTGCAAACGATGGCGGCATAACGGGTAATCCTTTTTTTGTTATTCTCAATCCTACATTGAAAACACAATGTGAAGGCATCTACCGGCATATCCAGAAATATTATGCTACAAGTGACCTGGTGGTCTTTCGAAAAAAAGGACAGTTGGAAGATCGGATCCGTACTTATTTCAGTGATTTTGCCAAGGCCACTGTTTCTGTTCCGCTTAAACTTAAATATGTAGACCTGCCGGATAGTTTTTCCATCAAACAATTAAAAGCCCAGCTTGACAGTAATCGTCAAACGATCTGTATTGCCGGTACGCTTGATGAAAACTTTGGCAAACGGCTTGCACAACAATTGTCTATACTGAAAAAACAATACCCGGTTATAGTAATGGGCATGCCGACCTGGGATGGAATAAAAGATTTTAATAAAACTGAATACAAAGGCCTGGAGATCGTGTATGGCACACCCTTCTATAATGCCAAAACCGACAAGGTGAGCACAGGCATCCACAATCACTTCAACAGTAAAATGTTTGCCCGCCCAACCGATATGGTATTCAGGGGATACGAAGTAACCTGGAAATATAGCAAGCTGTTACTGCAGTATGGAAAAGATATCTCGTCTAACCTTGGAAATAAACAATATAAAGTTTTTACCGATTTTGATATACAACCTGTACTCAGTAAATCAACGATGACCCTGGACTTTTTTGAAAACAAGAAATTGTATTTTCTAAAACTTCAGGATGGAGTGGTAAAGTCGGTGAATTGGTGATGCAGGTTCAGGAGTTGCAGGTTCAGTGTTCAGCAGTTCTGGGTTTATGGTTCACTAACTCCATTTTTCATTTTAAAAATATTGTTTGTTACAGATTCCCTGTTCTTCTCATTGTGAGAACTAAGAACTCGAAACGTCTAAACTGGTAACATTTCCGGCACACTATTTTCATCCCTGTCATATGGCCTTAATTGAGTTCTCCGATAAGGGATTGTATTGCCCCGCGGGCAAATTCTATATTGACCCGTGGAAACCGGTGGACATGGCCATCATCACCCACGCACACAGCGATCATGCAAGACCGGGAAGTGCAAAATACCTTAGCCATCATTTTACCAAACCAATTCTTCTTTTGCGACTTGGAGCGGTCTCCGTACAATCAGTTGAGTGGGGAGAACCCTTATTGATAAACGGGGTAAAAGTTTCTCTTCATCCGGCAGGCCATATCATCGGGTCATCGCAGGTAAGGGTTGAATATAAAGGCGAAGTGTGGGTGTTCAGCGGTGACTATAAAACAGAAAACGATGGCATCAGCGGTGCTTTTGAGCCTGTAAAATGTAATACGTTTATTACAGAATCGACATTCGGGTTACCTATCTATAACTGGAAACCACAGGAGGAGATTTTTTCTTCTATCCGGTCCTGGATACGGGAGAGCCAGGACGCTGGTAAAACACCTGTCGTAATAGGTTATAGTCTCGGAAAGGCACAACGTATCTTACAATGCATAGCATCGATAACGGATAATATTTATGTACATGGCGCTATCTGGA
>CAZGSG010000594.1:0-2391 GCA_964528095.1 uncultured Terrimonas sp. | reverse complement strand
GAGTAATATCCTTCATTTCCTTCTGCCGCTGATCTCTGTCCTGCGAGCAGGTCTTTGATATCTGAGGAAGTCCGGTAACCAAGATCGGTCAGGGCATAACAAATAGCTTCGAGCAGGGTGATACCAGGATCATGTGTATTATAATCTGTCCATACATTTCCTGCCAGTTGTTCAATCAGTTTGATCCCTTCTTTTCGCAAAAAGCTAAAATCTTCCGCAAGCGAAAGTGGATTTTCGGCATTAATGACAGCGATATCTTGTATACTTTCAGACATGTTTATATTACTTCTATTAAATGACCTGGCGCTGAAGCCAGAATCGCATGCGGCACCAGTAAGTTCGTTTCAAAAAGCGCTAATGTTCCATTTGCGGCTTTAGTATACACCTTATTGCCATCACTGTCCTCGGTGTATTCATTCATTTCTACAGCAGTAACAAAATCAACATAGTCCCGCCCGTCGATAAATGCAATGATCGAAGAGAGAAAGACTTTTGATGAAAAAGAGGCTGTGTTCCTATCGTCGACAGCAGCCCAGGGGGTTAAAAACTCAACGAGTTCTTCATTGAGGATATTTAGATAATAGCCCCTGTTAAGCGCTGACTGCAGGCGGACTTTACAACGTATCAGTATATAGTGGATGACAGGATTGACAGCATGTACTTTTACAAAAGCAGACGTTTTTTCTGCAAGAAATGTTTCCATTTTGCGGAGCTGGTAGTAACTCGCGAGCGGCGGCTGAAAGGATAAACCTGTTTGTTGTTTATTCTTCAGGTCTACGATCGGCACAACTGTTACATGACCGGGTAGAAAACGGCCTTTATAATAATTGCTGATACAATTCACTTTATAGATAAAGGGGAATTCTTCCAGTAATAAATGTTCGTAGTCCCAGCTATTCACTGCTCTTTGTTTATGGCGGATACGCTCACTCACCCGGGAATAAAATTGGGCAGGCGCTTCAGCTGTTCTGCCGTTGACTGAGGCCAGTGGTTGTATGATCTTTTTGATCCCCGGCAGATCATCAGCAAAAGATTTCAATGATTGTTCAGGTAAGGAAATAGGCTTTACAGATGGGTCTTTTTCATTTATCACAAAACTAACTGGTACTGCCTGAGCTTTAACATCCAGCAGCAATGGAAAACAACCGGTGTTCCGCGGCGCAGAAATGCATAACCAGCAGAGATCTTTTACATCAAAAACAGTTTTGTCTGCTCGTAAGTCTGCAGGAAGCGATAACTCAATGATGCCAGAGGTTTGCAGTCCATAGGTGCCATCTGAAGTGATCCAGTCGTCTGACAAACTATTCCACTGGCCATGTTGCAGGTACCAGAAACTGAGTGTCGGCGGTTGAAGATCGGTTTGTCGCTCGCCTTCTTCCAGATGGAAAAATAATGTGATACTGCTCAAGGGTGTTATTCCCGATAATCCAATAAACAGTTGACCTTCTTCCGCGGCGTCCAGCTCTTTATCGGTTGCTGATGATAAGGGGAAAAGACGATCGGTCGGCAATGCTTCACCAGATCTTGTTTTTTTACCTGTAAAAGACAATGGCAATATCTCTGTTACCCCAAAAGGATTAACATGAAAGAACTGGTCTTCCCGGGTTTGTAATTGTTTTATGGAAACATAGTTCAGCGCGATAGAATTGATGAGCGGCGTGTATGGTTTTGAGGGTATATCGTTAGCGGCAAGTAATATGGCGATCTTCCTTGCGATCATGTCATTGATCACTTCGTTGGCCTCATCGATATATTTTTTACAGACTGTCGCTACCATCGCACCATCTGGTAGCGCGGTCTTTCTTTTTATCAGCAGGTCATCGGCGATCCGCACTACCACCTGGTTGATGGCGCTGTTGATCTCGGTTACGATCAGCTGACCCAGTTCCCAATGACTGGGTAAGATCGCAGACGCGCTGGTATTCATTTTTTCTTTCAGCCTGCTGGCTACATCCTGCACGTCCTGTTCGTCTTCGTCGAAGTGAATGCTTTTGTCAAGCAGGGTTATCTTTTTCAGAAAAGCAAGTATACGTTCTACAAAGCGGTCATCGTTGACCACCGCTTTGTTTTGTCCAATGGTCACGGCTGTATCTGTACCTGCATCGGAGGCCTGCTGCAGTTGTTTGGATACGGCATCTGTACCGTTGATCTCTTTTAGTTTTTCCGTGAGGCCGTTAATGATCATTGAACGGGCGCGGGGCACATCCTGTATCTTATCCAGTACATCGTATATCACTACTTTGAATGATCCTTCTTTTTTATCGGTATCGTCCGGGAG
Organism: uncultured Terrimonas sp.; assembly: GCA_964528095.1. Taxonomy (GTDB): domain Bacteria; phylum Bacteroidota; class Bacteroidia; order Chitinophagales; family Chitinophagaceae; genus CAZGSG01. Next base: position 113 of record CAZGSG010000594.1, on the reverse strand, counting down.
TTTGATAGAAATGACAGAGTCGTACAGTTGTTTTTTGACGATCTTATAAAAATCCGCTGTGGCAGATTTAGACGATGATTTTTCAAGCACGGTTGAGGTAATGAGTTGCGGGT
>CAZGSG010000593.1:0-2403 GCA_964528095.1 uncultured Terrimonas sp. | reverse complement strand
TCTTGCTTTTTCCTGCATCAACCTGGCTATGCGGAATATATATTTGGACCGTTCTTTTGCGGGCATTTTCTTCCATACTTTATCATACGCAGTACGGGCTGCTTTTACCGCTTTATCAACATCTGCAACACTTGCATCAGCCACTGAACTGATCTTTTGTTCCGTTGCCGGGTTGATCGTATCAAAATACTTCTCCCCCTGTGGTTTTTGCCACTGCCCGTTTATAAAGAGATCATACTGTGGTTGAATGGTCGCTGCACTCTTGCTTTCCGGCGCGGGCTCATATGACCATGTTGTATCAAATTTTAATTTGATGGTATTGCTTTTCTTCAACGCGCTTTTTTTCGGTGCAATCTTTTTCTTTACTACAGACATACTTTTGGGTTTATAGCTACAACAGCATTACTATAAGTTGAATTCAAAATTCAAAAACAGTTTCCCTATACCGGGTGCTTTTTTAATTTTTAATTTTGACTTTTGAATTTACTCAGTCTATGGAAAAATAATTCGCACTCTGGTACAATCCTGTTCCTTCTTTTACAATCTGCATCAGCACGTCATTGGCAAGACTACTGGCACCAAAACGGAACCATTCATTATTCAACCAGTCTTCTCCCAGTACTTCTTTCACCATCACCAGGTAGTGCAGGGCAAGTTTGGATTTAGAGATGCCCCCTGCCGGCTTCATGCCGATCATTTTGCCGGTTTTATAATAAAAATCACGGATCGCTTCCAGCATTACTAATGTAACGGGCATTGTTGCTGCCGGCTGTATCTTGCCGGTAGAGGTCTTGATAAAATCAGCTCCCGCGTGCATGGCAATATCACTGGCTTTTCTCACTTTATCGAAACTGCCTAACTCACCTGTTTCCAGTATCACTTTTAGTCTTGCTGCTCCGCAGGCTTCTTTTATCGCCGCTATTTCATCAAATACGAAATTATATTCTCCGGCATGGAATTTACCCCGGCTGATCACCATGTCCACTTCATCTGCTCCTTCATTCACCGCATAACGGGTATCCCTGATCTTGATATCTTTTGGTGCCTGGCCACTGGGGAAGGCGGTAGCAACAGACGCTACCTTAATACCGGAATCACCCAATGCTTTTTTTGCCGTTTTCACCATTGAAGGGTATACACAAATAGCTGCTACGGTAGGAATGCCTGCTATGGCATCATGGGGATGCATGGCCTTGTAACATAGTTGTTTTACTTTACCATCTGTATCCTTGCCTTCCAGCGTGGTAAGATCGATCATGTTCAGCACCAGTTTTAATCCATTCAACTTAGAAGATTTCTTAATGCTTCGTTTGGTAAAACGTGAAGCCCTTTCTTCCACGCCCACCTGGTCTACCCGGGGAGATTGAGAAAAGTCTGCCTGCCATTGCGGCCGCTCAGTAAGCATCGTTGTAGATTGGGCCATATAAGATTATTTGTACATGCCAAAGGTAATTAAAGTTACAGGTTCCCGGTTCTTAGTTTAAAGTCCGGAGTTCAAGGGAGCCCCGAACTTTAAACCAGGAACTAAGAATCCTGAACCGGTTGTAATTAAAATTAATTGGTTTACATTCGAAACTCCTTTTTCAACGCAAGATTGCGGACGAAAAATCTTCTAATAAAAAAACAACACTGCAATGAGAAAACCCCGATTTTTTAAAGCGGTTTTTATCCTGGCATTTTTTTCTGTGACGACCAAGCTTCCCGCTCAGCAGACTTTTCCTGAGAATGGGGTTGCCGATCAGCGACACGGACACTATGCCCTGGTAAACGCCACTATCGTTAAGGACGCCGCCACCACGTTGACCAATGCCACATTAATTATCAAAGATGGAAAGATCATTGCTGTAGGCAATAACCTCAAAGTGCCTGCAGGCGCGGTAGAAGTAGATTGCAAAGGCAAATACATTTATCCTTCTTTTATTGATATCTATGCCGATTATGGCATCGCTACAGCACAACGTGCGACCACCGGTGGTGGCGGGTTTGGTTTTGGACAGCCGGCCCAGTTAGCCACTGCCACTAAAGGCCCTTATGGATGGAACCAGGCCATCAAAACAGACGCGGACGCGTACAAAGTGTTTGAAGTGGATGAATCAAAAGCAAAACCCCTGCGTGATGCGGGTTTCGGAGCCGTATTGTCACATGTGAGAGACGGAATAGCACGTGGTACAGGTGCCGTGGTATCTCTAGCCAACGAAAAAGAGAACCTGGCGATCATTAAAGAGCGTGCTTCCGCGCATTATTCCTTTAATAAGGGTACTTCAACTCAAAGCTACCCCAGCTCTATGATGGGTTCTATCGCTTTATTGCGGCAGTCCTATCTCGACGCCCTATGGTATAAGACAAAACCTGCCACTGAAGGATTTAATCTTACCCTGAAAGCCTGGAATGATAACCAGAACC
>CAZGSG010000592.1:0-2414 GCA_964528095.1 uncultured Terrimonas sp. | reverse complement strand
TAAAACCCTTTTTAGACATGCCGCTTAAAGAGCCTAAAAAAAAGGGTCCTCTTGTTTTTGCTTGTTTAGGAAGTGGAATTGAAAGAAAAAACCACAAACTGACAATACAGGCTTTTGCAAAGGCATTAGGAAACAACGAGAATGCTCATCTTTATATCAATTGTCGGGCGGCCACTCCCGAAATCAGAAAAGAAATTATTTCGGACATCCTTCAGCAAGGATGTAATAATATTTATTACACAGAATTTTGTTTGAAAAAAGATGCTTATTTAAAATTTTTTCATTCGGTGGATTGTTTGCTTAGTTTTTCAAAAGGGGAAGGGTTTGCAATTCAGCCAAGAGAAGCAATGGCTTTAGGAATACCGGTGATTCTTACGGATAACACAGCTCAATCTACTATTTGTCAAAGTGGTTTAGTTAAAGCTGTCAACTCAAACATATCGGAGCCGCGTTATTATTATAATCGATCTCTTTCTGATGGAGAACACTTCAATTGCAGTGTAGACGATGCAGCAGATGCTATTCGAGATGTCTATTTTAACTACATGAGTTACGCAAGTAAGGGCGGGATGATGAGAAAATGGGTTGAAGCATACTCCTATGAATTTTTAGTTAAGCAATATGAATCGCTTGTGTTTCCTACAAAGATTGTATTAGGAGAAGAAAATGAGATCACAAACGAAGGATTTATTACTGATTCTGTTGAGTTCTACAATAAATATACGAGTTTGCTAAAACGCAGTTAAAATATGAAAAAAAAATTTTTGAATTTTTTTCTTTTTATTGTTTGGGCAAATTGTATATCACTTGAAGCGGCAGAGACATTTAATCAAAAGCTTAAAGAACCGGTGCCTCAGTGGATGAAGCAGCAGATAGAAGAAGATTTATCTGCTCTAAGGAACCAACCCATTAAGCGCAGTCAAATTTCAGACTATTATTGTGCAAGTTCCCCAGAACATTATCTAGTTCAGTTTACAATCCGAAATAACGAAATCACCACTGAATGTAAAACTTCAAATTCCGAAGGGATTGAATATCGGAAGAGGGCTTATGAAGATGCTTTGAAAGCAATATCTAGATACGTCCGACTTCCAGATACAGTTTTTTTGATTTCAATGCACGATGCATATACTTTATCAAATGGCGTTCCAGTGTTCAGTATGTGTAAAAGAGAGAGCGATTATTGGGCTATTTTGGTGCCTGATTTTGATGCTCTACGGGAAAAATTTCAAGTTCTTCCAACAAAAGATCTAACAGTATATGAACCTCGTTGGGAAGATAAGAAAGATCTATTGATTTGGAGAGGATCAACTGCCCAAGCTTCGTTGGATGGCGAGTTAATGAGGCCAGATAATATTCATCGCTTTTCTCGTGTTATTCTCTGTGAATTGTCACAAAAGTATCCTGAGCTAATTGATGCAAAATTCACTTTTTTTGCGCAAGGGGGGGAAAACATTCCCTATTTAAAGCGTTTTCAAGCAAGGCAAATGCCTTTTGAGGAATTGATTCAATATAAGCACCATTTATTTATCGATGGAAATGTAAGTCCCTATAGCGCGTCTGGTTGGAAGTTTTTCATCAATTCTTTAATTTTTAAACCAGATTCTCCATGGATTCAATGGTATTTCAATGCTTTAAGACCATATGAGCACTATATTCCCTTGCAAAAAGATTTGTCTGACTTAGTTGAAAAGTTTTTGTGGGTAAAAAATCATAGCGAAGAAGCATCAAGAATTGTTAGGCAGACACGAGAATTTGCTGTGAAGAATTTAATTCTTAGTAATCATTGGCTTTATTTCTATTATCTTCTCGAAGAGTACAGCCGTTTTGTCTCATTAGACTAATGTCTGCATCGGGCCTGTCTTCAACAGGGCCCTGAATATTAATTGTTTTTACCATCTGTATGAGTGATGTAGCCTCCGTCGTGGCTTCCACCGTAAAGATAGCACCCATAAATAGGATGAGCTATTTCCTTGCCCAATTTTTCAACGTCGTATCTTAAGCGGTGCAGCATGGTTTGTTCCATGAAAGCCCCTTTGCGAGCAAGACATTGAGGAAAAACGATATTTTGATAATAATCAACCGTTGCGATTTGAGCCTGATCGCTCCAGCCATAGCAGCGGAAAAGAGGAACGAAATGTTCTCCTTGTATATTTTGATCAATCCACCCGTGATAGCCGTTAAAATTTCCTTCTTCTCCGTTGTCGCCGGCGGATAACATCACACATTTGATTTTGGGGTTGGCAACCATTGAAGCAATTAATCCGTTGAGATCAAATTCTTTGAGAATTTGCAAGTCATGCTGATTTAGAAAGATGAAAGGAGTTGTTACGTGTTTCATGGCTTCATAAATAGCACCGGTCAGGTGACGCCAGTTAGGGCAAAACACAAGTTCGGTGTTAGAAAAATAAGGA
>CAZGSG010000591.1:0-2414 GCA_964528095.1 uncultured Terrimonas sp. | reverse complement strand
CTCATTAACAACAACTTTACGATCAACTGGTTCAAAAAAAAAGCCCGGGTGTAGCCGCAGGGTCATGGCCTGGTTCACATAGAAAAAAATACCCATTGGTTGATTCGGCCGGCATATTCCGGAGCATGAGGATACCGCGAAAAAAAAGCCAGGTAAACAGGGAGTTGTAGATCTCCCTGTTTACCTGGCTAATAGATTGAATCAATAATTATTTTGGAACAGAATCAGCTTTCTTCGGAGTGCTGTCGCCTGCCCCCGGATTGTTTATGATCGTCTTACCACCTTCCTGTGAATTATCAGTAGCTCTTTGCGGTGCATATTTCTTTTCTACCGCATCGAGTACTTCCAGCATTACTACATTCAAAAACACTTCGGTGCCTGCCAGTGATGAATAAAGATCGGGCTGTTCATTCTGCATGTACTCATAGTATTTCTTCTGCTGTTCAAGATCTTTTCTTAAACCGAGCCTGATCTTTTCTGCCAGGTCTGTTTTACCTGCTTTATAAGCGGCTTCGAGGTATACAATACCGGTCTGGTTATGGCTATTGAAGCGGCTCACCATGGCATAAGGCAGGTTCTCCGGATCAATACCCGCTTCTACTTTATCCAGTAGTTTCTGGGCATCTTCTTTTCTGCCTTTATCGGCCATATTACCTGCGGCTTCCGCGTATACAGAGCGGATATTCAACAGGTGACGACGATTCTCCTCATCAAAGTAAACACCTTTCTTTCCGGCATTGCCGAAGGCAAATTTACCCATCAGGTTAGAGAACATCGTGTCGGTATTATTGTCACGGATCTGTGTACCACCCAATCTTGTTTTGTATTTATTCTCTATTTCAGAAAGCGCTCTTTCGATTTCCCAGTTTTGCTGAGGGAATTCGTTTTGAACAGGAACCAGGCGGTATGCCAATCCGTCTTTGCGGAGGAACTGGCCAAAGCCCAGGTCGCCATAAGGACTGGTGAAATAGATCGGGCGTTGCCATTTATTAGCGGCAATGATATTTAATACGATCAGATCGTTCTTCACCAATGGCGTACTGTTGCCTTTTGTCGGGATCTCGAACTGGATCTCGGGATAAACGATATCATTGGCATTGGCCGTACCATTCTTTCTTACCAGTACGGTATCAACCGGCAGGGAGAATCTTTTTACCGGGTAAAAAGAAGGTCCTGTATCGCGACCTGTTTCAGGATCGACACTTGGTGCACCCAATACATCTTTCATGATATATTCAAGCGGGTAGAAACGTTCACCTGCTCTTGGATCGGCCTGGTAACGGAGGTATTCGCGGTTATGTCCTTCGATCTGCTCAGGCGACCAGATCACATTTACCGAATCCGCCGCATTTACTTTATACCGGAGCTGGTTGATATACCAGTCGATACCCAGCAAACTATTGTTGATGATCCGGATATCGGGTCTTACCCCTTCTACTTCCTGCGCGTACCAAAGCGGGTAGGTATCATTATCGCCGAATGTGAAGATGATCGCGTTTTTCGCGCAGCTTTCCAGGTAATCTTTTGCAAGATCGGGAGCAAGTGTTTTACTGCTGCGATCATGATCGTCCCATTCCTGTTGTGCCATGATCAGCGGGGTGATCATACAGATGATGGCCACACTTAGATTAACCGGCCCCGCGTTTTTACCACCGCCTGAAACTATTCTTGCGAGATAAGTGACGCCTGTAGCAATAAGCGCATAGAGTACGGTAATGGTGAGCGCGGTAAGTACCATTCCCCCAAAAGAACCCCGCAAGGTGCTCATGATGATGAGTACGAAGGTGAGAACGGATCCATAGATCAATACCTGCTTAAAGCCCAGCTTATCTGCCTGCTCGCGGGCCATTCGTACAAAAGCCACTACCGAGAGACCGATCCATATTGCAAATACATAGAAGGATCCTACGAACGCGTAGTCACGCTCACGTGGCTGATTACCCGGCTGGTTCAAATAAAGTACAACAGCGATACCGGTAAAGAAGAAAAGCAGGAAACTCACGATCCAATCCCTGCGGTTCTTGAAGAACTGGTAAATAAATCCGATGATGCCGAGTATGAATGGCAGCATGAATAATTTATTGTTGGCCTTATTATGTTTGATGCTATCAGGCATTTCGGCCTGGTTGCCGAGACGTGCATTGTCGATAAAAGAAAGACCACTGATCCAGTTACCATCACGGGGATTACCCAGCCCCTGGATATCATTTTGTTTACCGGCAAAATTCCACATGAAATAACGCCAGTACATCAGGTTCATCTGGTAAGTAAAGAACCATTCAAAGTTATCGCGGTAAGTAGGGGCCGCCCATTTTCCGGTCTGCTGGTCCTGAGCGAGATTGAGCCAGCGGCCATAGAAATTAGCATGGTCCTGGTCGATGCTGCTGTCCCAGATACGGGGAAACAACTGCATA
>CAZGSG010000590.1:0-2421 GCA_964528095.1 uncultured Terrimonas sp. | reverse complement strand
AGATCAATAAAATGGATATGCCCAGGATGATGCCTGCAGAGATGTATCGTAGTAATCCTTTACCAACGCCATGTTTTATGATGGTAGGAGAAGGACTGCTAATCAGTCCCCGCATTTCTGCCCAGTGCTGATCCAGCCGGCTCAGATCGGGTAGAGACTGACGCTCTATCTCCTGTAAGCTGGTATCTAAATTATCTTGTTCCATTCGCCTGCGTTTGCTGGTTTAGAAAATCCTTCAGTTTGATTTTTAATAATCGGCGTCCTTCATTTACATGCCATTTAGAAGTGCCTTCCGATATGCTCAATGCCGCGCTGATCTGCTTATGAGTAAAACCCTCGTAAATAAAAAGATTGAATACAATGGCGGTAGCTTTTGGTAACTGCATGATCGCGGAGCGGATTTCTTTTACTGAAAGTTTATCGATAGATTCCTGCTCCAAACTGATCGTGTCGTCACTGCTGGTGATCGAATTTTCTTTTTTGAATTTTGTCTGTTGTTTCACCTGGTCAAGGCAACAGTTGATCACAATCGTTTTCACCCAACCCATAAAGCTACCCTGTTCTTTGTAGCTGCTAAGCCCTTTAAAAACCCGGAGCATTGCGTTATTAAATATCATACCTGCCGCATCCATATCATCTGCGTACCGGCATGCTATTTTGATCATCGGGGCATAACAATGCCGGTATAACTGTTCCTGGCACTGCAGGTCGTTGCCCCTGCATCCTGCAAGAATGAATGCCGGCGGGTCGGTCAAAAGAATTGGCTTGTTTAAAACATCGCTCATCTATTATAAGTAACTGCGGAAAGGCATATAAAGGTTGGGTAAATTGAATATTTTTTTTGAATACAAGGCTATTGCAGGTAAATTTAGCCATGGACCGTAAACATTTTCTTCAATCTGCCTCTGCTATCGCTGCTACGGGGTTGTTGCCGGTTTTTCCTGGCGCGGTACCAGCGGAAGAAGAACTGGCTGCCATCATCCCTCCCTATCTCAAAAAAGGAGATACCATTGGTATTACCTCGCCTGCCGGGTATATTTTATTAAAAGAAATACAACCCGCTATGAGTTTAATAGAAAGCTGGGGTTACCGGGTAAAGATCGGTGATACCATCGGAAAGCGCGACTTCACTTTTGGTGGTACGGACAAGGAAAGAACTGCTGATCTTCAGCAAATGCTGGACGACAGGAGTGTAAAAGCAATTCTTTGCGCAAGGGGTGGATACGGTGCCGTGCGGATCATTGACGAATTGAAATGGGACCAGTTCAAACTACATCCGAAATGGATCATTGGATTCAGCGATATAACGGTTATTCACTCACATCTTAACCGCAATACGGGTATAGCTTCTATTCATTCCAAGATGTGTAATAGTTTTCCGGACGACTGGAGCAAAGCGGACCCCATACAGGTAGAGACTATTCTTTCCATCCAAAAAGCATTGGAAGGACAGAAAATAAAATACCCTGTTACGCCCAGTGCTTATAACAGGCAGGGTACAGCGCAAGGCGTGCTGGTTGGAGGTAATCTGAAAACCCTGGAATCACTCGCCGGCTCGGCATCGGATATCAAAACAAACGGCAAGATCTTATTCGTGGAAGACACGGGGGAGTATATGTATAGTATCGACCGGATGTTCTGGAACCTGAAACGTTCTGGTAAATTAGCAGGATTAAAAGGGCTGATCATTGGTGGTTTCAAAGTAAAAACGGAAGAAGGAGATGATGAGTTTGGCAAGCTATTGCAGGAAGTGGTACTGGAAAAGGTAAAAGAACATAAGTATCCTGTATGTTTTGATTTTCCTGTGGGACACCAGAAAAATAATTTTGCATTGAAATGCGGCGTAATACATAAACTAAGCGTTCAGTCTCAAGAATGCTCTTTAAACGAAGTATAATATGAACAGAAGAAATTTTATCAGGAATGGTTCTATCGCTGGCATTGCGGCAGCGTCTCTGCCAGTTATCTCCTGCAATACACCTGGGGATAAAAATGATGCGAATAGTGCAACTGCCGATCCTTACACGGCTGCCGCTGTTTTTGAATTGAATGAAGAGACGATTGACACATTACAGGAAAAAATGCAAAAAGGTCAGTATACATCCAGCTCCATTACAAAACTATACCTGCAACGCATTGAAGAGATAGATAAGAAAGGAATAGCGTTAAATGCGGTGATTGAACTCAACCCCGATGCTTTGAGTATTGCCGAAGCGATGGACAATGAACGGAAGGCGGGCAAGATAAGAGGGCCTCTTCATGGTATACCTGTATTGATAAAAGATAATATTGATACGGGGGATAAAATGATGACGACTGCAGGTTCGCTTGCCCTGGCGGGACATAAGGCAAAAGCGGATGCATTCGTGGTAAAACAATTGCGGGATGCCGGTGCTGTATTATTAGGAAAGACCAACCTGA
>CAZGSG010000589.1:0-2427 GCA_964528095.1 uncultured Terrimonas sp. | reverse complement strand
GCATCTTTTTAAAGATCTACCGGGCGTTTTATCAACAAAGGTGGGCTATATAGGCAACCTTATGATCAATTCTCTGGATAGGGAATTGATGTGCGAAATGATAAATAGATCTCCAGATGTTGAATTTCACCTGATCGGTCCATATTCCATGAATCAAAATAATATTGCATGTTCAATACCGGGCGGCAATACAGCGTATGAAAACTTTCTTTCATTCCTGCAATCCCATCAAAATGTAATACTTTATGGAGCTAAGGAGCAGCATGAGGTTGTTAATTTGATCAGAGAATTCGATATTTTTCTTGTTTGTTATAAAACAACTTCAACTTACCGGAACGACAACTCGCATAAAGTGCTGGAATATTTAAGTACCGGGAAGGTGGTAGTAACCACGAATATTTCATTTTATGAAGGTAAGGACCTGTTAACGATGACAGCTTCAGGTGAGAGTAACAAGTTGCCGGAATTGCTTCAAAAAGTTAAATCAAATCTTTCCTTCTACAATAGCGTTGCGAACCAGCAGAAATGAAAAAAATGGGCGCTCGATAATTCATACGAAAATCATCTGAGAAAGATTGAGCAATACATCTCAGAGAAAATTACAACAAAATAGTTAGTATGTTAAAAGGTGAACAAGCTCTGAAAATCCTTCCGAAACAATACGATGTGGATGCTTTGAAAAAAGACCCGATTGTGAACGGAAACAGGCCGTACCAGCAGTGTTCTGTCAGTGTGATGGATACGATTGCAGATCCTGCTATTAGTTTTGATAAGGATGGAATTTGTAATTATTTCCATGATTACAAAAAGATGGAAGCTGGTTCTGTGTTTAAAGGTGCGGCAGGCAAAGCAAAGCTTGAAGCAACTGTAAACATGATCAAAACGGAAGGGAAGGGTAATCAATATGATTGTATTCTTGGCTTAAGTGGAGGCGCCGATAGTTCATACCTCGCTTATCTGGCTAAGAAAATGAATCTGCGGCCACTCGTTGTTCATTTTGATTATGGATGGAATCTCGAATTGGCTGTTCAGAATATAGAAAATATTATCAAGAAGCTCGATTTCAATCTGTATACGATCGTAATGGATTGGGAAGAGATGAAATACCTGCAACGATCCTATTACAAGGCTTCTGTATTGGATCTCGATGTGCCTGCAGACCATATGATCTTTGGCGCTCTTTATCAAACGGCAGCCAAATTTGGTATTAAATATATTCTTAGTGGTAAGAATACAGTTACTGAAGGTGTGCTGCCATCAACATGGAACTATAGCAAATATGATCTTGTTAATCTCAGGAATATCAATAAGCAATTCGAGAATAAATCTCTTCATAAACTCCCGGCTTTAGGAATTTGGCAGTATGGTTATTATACTGCAGTTAAAAAGCTCAGGCTTTGTGAAATGCTGGATTATGTAGACTTCAATCAGAAAGAGGTGAAGGAGATCCTTACCAAAGAACTGGATTGGAAAGATTATGGAGGAAAACACTATGAAAATATTTTTACCCGCTTCTATCAGGGGTATGTTCTTCCCGTCAAATTTGGTATCGACAAAAGAAAAGCTCATCTCTCCAATCTGATCTATTCCGGACAGATCACCAAAGAAGAAGCGTTAAGAGAGTTAGACCAGCCTCCATACGACTTTTCTCTCGTTATGGAAGACATGGAGTATGTTAGTAAGAAACTTGGATTTTCGATGGCTGAATTTATTGAGATAATAAATCAGCCCGGCAAACCTCATGCTGAATACGGAACAGATGCATCACAAAAAAAATTATACTGGAAACTAATGAATGTGGCATCACCCGCAGCAAAAACACTTCGTAAACTGAAACTCATAAAATAAAAATGCGCAATACCCTTTTGCTCATTTCTAAACATTGATTAATAAATGAAAGTTCTACTTTTAAGTCCCTCGGAGATTAGCTATAACCCCCGTTTGCTTAAAGCAGCTGATTTCCTTCACGATAAAGGCGCAGAGGTTACTGTTTATAATACATTAACGGGACTGACAACAGAGGATATCCAAAACGGAGTAAAAAACACTCGTTCCTGGAGGTTGGTTGAAAGTGATATCACAAAGAGAACTCTGGGAAGCAGAATGAGATGGCTCTACTCTGGTTTGGTTAACCGGCTTGCTGTAGAATTATACAAACGCTTTGATAGCCGCTTGCTATTCCAGCATGTATTGAACAAAGGTTATGTGCTTTTGCCTTCTTCTCTGAAAAGGGAAAAGTTCGATTATATTATCATTCACCTGGTTGATACTTTACCACTCGCAGCAGCACTAAAAGCGAAAACAGGCGGCAAACTGATTTATGATTCGCAGGAGTATTTTGTTGGCCAATACGACTCTGCGCCAATGATGGTCAAGAAATGGGTGAAAAGTGCGGAAGACACTTTTTCGGGAGATATCGATCTGGTG
>CAZGSG010000588.1:0-2435 GCA_964528095.1 uncultured Terrimonas sp. | reverse complement strand
CATAGGAAGGCCATTCTGTGATCATAAACAGATCACGACCATAGATGCCGATGGATGCTTTTTGTAATTTTAATTTGCTGATGAATTTTTTAGGAAGCGTATAGTCGAGTCTCGCTTCCCTGAATTTTATAAAATCTGTACTGAATGTATTTGCTTCCACATTATCCCTGTTAAAATGGGCATCATAGTAAGATTGTATATTGCTAGCAACGATTGTATTCTGTATATACTTATTTGTAGTCGCATCCCACCTTACGCCGTCACCAACGATTCCATTATAGCGACCGGGAATGGTCTTTTTTAGTTTCCCTTCTTCCATTAATACCGCATGCGTAAGAGAATAGGCTTCACCTCCCATTTGTCCGTCAAATAGAACATTCAGTCTGAAGTTCTTGAATTTGAATTCACTTCCAAAACTTGCTTTGAAGTCCGGGTTTACATTACCAAGTGCAATGATCGCAGTAGTCCTTGTTGGCAAACCCTGGTCATTGTAGATGATCTGGTTGTCGGGAGATCGCTGGTAACCGATGCCATACAGGTCACCCATTTTGCCTCCCGGCCTTGCTTCGATAGAACCGCGGTTTGCAGGGCCGGTGGACATCACATAAGTATCCGTGCCATCAATCAGTTTTACCACTTTGTTGAGGTTGGAAGTATATGTTCCGAATATGTCCCAGGAGAAACCTGTTTTGGTTTTCAGGATATTTCCGTTCAGTTGTATTTCGATTCCTTTGTTTCTTACCAAACCTGCATTAGCAATAACGGAGCTATAACCTGATGAAGGATCGATAGGGACCTGGAAGATATCATTGCGGGTTTCGTTCTGATAGAGTGCAATGTCCAATCCCAGTTTATTTTTGAAGAACCGGATATCAACACCTGCTTCTATGCTGGTAGTTAACAATGCTACCAGCTCAGGATTGGCTATTGAGCCCGGATTGGTCACGCCACCCGGAAAGGTGGTGGGTACATACGTATAAGAGGTCCGGTAAGGAACTGAACTACCGCTACCTACTTTTGACCAGGAGCCACGGAGTTTTAGCAATGAGATGGATTCGGGTAGTTTTAATTTTTCAGATAAGATCAAACTTGTATTTACAGAGGGATAAAAGAATCCTGTATTTTCGACCGAAGTAGGAGAAGCCAGCGTACTGCTCCAGTCCTGCCTTGCAGTCATATCAACAAATACGAAATCCTCATAACTAAAAGTGGCAAGCGCGTAAAGGCTATTTACCTTATAGGTAGACCTGTTAGGAAAAGCAAACAAAGCGTTTTTGCTATTAGCCAGTGTATAGATACCCGGGAAGCTGAGCTGTTCCGCTCTCAATTCATCGCGGATATAACGATTTGTCATACTATTGCCGCCAAAAGAAAAGTTCGTGTTGATCTTGCTGCCCAGTTTTTTATTATAGCGTAAAAGAAAGTCGGAGTTGATCTCCTGCGTAAAAATGTTTTGCGTACGGAACATTCCTTCCACAAATTTATTAGTGCCGTAAGGGCGCTGCTGTGTGCGGTACTCCGAAGCAAAATCAAGCGCTGTTCTTATCATCAGGCTCAGATCTTTTGTGATATTATAGGTGGCAGAAATATTACCTACCACGCCATGCCTGTTTGATGCATTCAGCATTTCATAAGAGATCAGGTAAGGGTTGTCCAGTAAACTGCTGAATGGCCTTGTTTGTGCGATGTCTTCCTGGCCGGGTATCCAGTAGTCCTTAAACCAATCGAGATTTGAGTTAGGTACCATTCCCCTGATAAAGTACATGATGCTTTGGTTATTATAACCGGTAGAAGGCAGGTTGTCGGATTTTTTATTAGTATAATTTACTTTGGCTGCTATAGTAAACTTATCTGACATTTTTTGGTTGACAGATAATGCAACTGTATTCCTGTCATAACCCGTATTGGGAAGGATCCAGGTATTTTTCAGATTAGTCAGCGATAAACGAACAGTGGTATTGTTACTTCCGCCATCAATGGTCAATGAATTAACAATTGTTTTCCCGGTTTCAAAAAAGTCTTTTCGATTGTTTTTATATGGCACCCATGGCGTTCTTGTTTCTCCCTTATTGCGGGTAACAGGGTCGTATTGATAATAAGATTGCCCATTGAAAGCCGGACCCCAGGCAGAGCTGGTGCTCCTGGTGCTTGGACCATCTTCTGAATCATTATAAGAATACCAGGTATCCTGACCTGTAGCACCCTGTCCGAATTCATTTTGATAATCCATCCAACGATTAACGGATTCCATAGAAGCGTTCATATTGTAGGTAATGCCCAGGCCTTTTTTACGATTGCTTCCTGATTTGGTAGTAATGATAATAGCGCCGTTTGCACCCCTGGCTCCATATAACGCCGCAGCGCCTGGTCCTTTTAATACAGATACACTCTCAATATCTTCGGGGTTAATATCATTAAGACTGGTTCCGAAATCC
>CAZGSG010000587.1:0-2442 GCA_964528095.1 uncultured Terrimonas sp. | reverse complement strand
TCTTTCGAGGCATTCCTCCATCACCGTCGCTCCGGCTTATTCAGTGTCTTTGCTACCGCCAAAAAGATAACCGGTATCATGAAAACATGCTGAAGAAGTAATAATAAACGCCATTTCATCCGGCTGTTCGTAAAACGCCGCTATTTCCCTTGCATGTTCGACGCATTCGCGGGTATGCACAATATTATGATACAACAGCTTGGGGTCCGATCTTTTCTCAAAAACGGACTCGACATATTTCGCTATTTCCCGGCTGATGTCAGTATAACCCATTTACAATAATAAAGCCTGACTCTGAATCAATTCTGAAGACAGGGGCCGGCTCTATTATCGGTATCTAAATAACTAAATAAAAAGCCCGCTGTCTTTTTCAACAGCAGGCTTTACCGAAGCGATCATTCCATTGCCAGCGAATGCTATTTAGACCAGGTTGCCCCTTTGAACCTGGTAGCATCCCAAGTCAATCACCGACCTTGGGATGCTATTTTTGAATTTTTCATTTTTAATTTTAAATTCAATGAATCTACAATCCGGGTTATTTAACTATTTTATACGTAATTATTTCTCCTTCAAAATTTGCCGATATAAAATAAAGACCAGATGCAAGTCCTTCCATTCCTTTCATCGTATAGGTACTAAATCCTTTCGGCGCCTGTATGTATTCTTTTCGCAGCACCCTTCCTGATACATCAGCCAGGTTCAATAACAACTTACCACTTGCCGGCATGTTAAGACTAAGACTGACCTTATCCCGGAATGGATTAGGTTGTATCGCTGTAATGAGTACCGCGGCTTTGCTGAGTTGCACCGTAATAACGTTGCTGTATTCAACCGAACCCGACAGGCTGGTTATTTTCAAGCGGTAAAACACTTTGGAAGAAACCAGCGATGTTGCGCCTGCATCAAGCCATTCATAATTTTTAGCGCCTGTGCCGTTCGCGCCCGCAAGCCTTGCTATTGAAGTGAAGTTGCGGCCATCCGTACTTCTTTCCAATTCAAAATAATTATTGTTTTCTTCCGATGCTGTCAGCCATTTTAATAATATATCTCCATTGCCCGGTTGTGCAGAGAAGGATACCAGGTTTACCGGCAATACAAAAAGCGAGGTCTGTACAATAAAGCCGCTAAAGCCAACCACAGGTATTGTTATCTCCCAGCGGTTGAAACTGGTATTCCAAACTATATTAGCATCGGGTGGATCAACCACCACGGCCGCGCCGGTATAACTTCCCGGAAGACCGGACGAGTTATTACTGCTGCCGGCATACTTAGCTATACGCAAATTGGCTTTGCCTGCATTGTCGGTTGGATTTGCAGGCAGGTCCGGTCCTGTACTTGCCGCGTTGAATGCAGTAAATTCCGCCTGTGAAAAGTACAGGGTAATGGTAGCTGTAGCAGTCGATGGACTTGATGCAGGTGTAAGTTGATAGTGACGCTGTACAAATGGTTGTCCCGCATAGGTTGGTACAGAACCTTCTATCCATACCTGGCTTGTTACACTGCCAGTAACTGGGCTGGCTCCGGAAGGAACTATTTTTGAAACAATAGCGCAGGATGCCCCATAATAAATATTATTGGAGGTATTCACATTTTGTGTGACGGTGATACCTGCCGCGGGAAGTATCGGTGCAGTGGCGGTAAGCAATGCTCCATTGCTATTCAGTGAACCACCGCTATTGGTAACAATAGCGCGGTAATACTTTCCATTGACCGTTGTATTGTCCGATATGTTCAACGTAGCAGTAGTTGCTGTTGAATAAATACCTCCATTCGAAAGGGTCACCGGTGATGTAAAGCCGGCGTCTGCACTCTCCTGCCATTGATACGTTAAGCCCGAACCGGTTGCCACTACTGTAAAACTTACAGCAAGACCCGCACATGCGGTGGATGATTGTGGATGGGTCGTGATAACTGGTGGCGGATCGCTGAACTTTGCCATAAAAATATCCTGTCCGCCCGCTATAGAACTTAATGCGGCCAATGGGCCAAAAGTAATATCACTTGCATATTGCCCGGTTATCCAAATGTTTCCGCCGGTTGCATATGCAACGCCATTGGAGCGATCGTTCGTAGCTATATTCGTGCCCGAACCCTGTGTGACCAACAAAGCGTTTCCTGTTGCCACATCTACTTTTACCAGGAATGGATCATCAATGGTAGTAGAAGCCGTCAGTGTTAACGGTGTGGTAGCTGTAGGAAATGAAATAATATTCCTGAAATAACCAGTGATCCATACACTGCCGAGACCTGTAACGGCAATTCCTGTGGCTGCATCGTTAGAACTGCCCACTACATTATTATCCGCGTCCCTTACCCAGATATACGTATTGTCGATGGGGTTATACCTGCCATAATATGCATTGTTGACACCGCCCCCACCTGGATTGGTGATGGCCGGGGTTCCGGGAAATGTAACTGATGCACTGGAAAAGAAACCGCTGA
>CAZGSG010000586.1:0-2450 GCA_964528095.1 uncultured Terrimonas sp. | reverse complement strand
AGCACTGCAATGGGTATATATCGGGTATATAGGCACCAATTTCAGCTGGCTGATGGCGGTTGTCTATTTTACAGGTGATTTGTTTATTTATATCCTTCCCTCCCATTTATACCGCAACCTTTCTAAAAAAATGGGTTGGCATCAACTTCGTCTTCAACAATTACTATTAAGGGTTATACCTGCTATTTTTATACTCGGCTTTATTTTTATGTTGCTCACCATTGGCAAAAATCACTTAGTGCGTGTATGGTTACAGGATGGATATAACGGCACATTCGGCGCATCCTTTGACACCAACTTTTTTATCACCTTTATTACCGGTATTAGAATAATGGCCATCTGGCTGCTGGCTTATTATGGATACCATTACGCGCAACGGGAGATCAATGCGGTAAAAGAAGCCGGGCGTCTTGAAGTGATGGCGAAAGACGCGGCATTCAATAACCTGACGGCGCAATTAAACCCGCATTTCTTTTTCAATGCCCTCAATAGTATCAAGGCCCTGGTAGTGGAAAATCCCAAAGCGGCCAGAAGAGCTATCGATATCTTATCAGATATGTTGAGAAACTCCCTTTATGCAAAAGATGAAACACTTGTATCATTCAAAGAAGAAATGGCCCTCGTAAATGATTACCTGGCATTGGAAAAGATCCGGTTCGAAGAGAAACTGCAGATCATTATCGATACCGACGAGCAACTGATGGATAAACAGGTATTGCGTTTTAGTATACAACTACTCGTAGAAAATGCCATCAAACATGGCATTAGCAAAAGCAGGCAGGGTGGTTATATAAAAGTGAATGCGTATCAGGGCGACGGAAGCCTGGTGATCGCTGTTAAAAACTCCGGTCGTTTCGAACCTGAGCTGGAGAAAGGCATTGGGTTAAAAAATCTTACTGAGCGTTTACAATTACAATTTGGCGATACGGCGGGTTTGCATCTGGAAGATCTACCGGATGAGACGGTATTGGCCACCATTAAAATTCCACTGCCATGAACAAAATATCCGCATTAATCGTGGATGATGAACGGCTGGCGCGAGATGAGATCAGGCGTCATCTCAGCGAATATCCTGATATCGAAATTGCGGGGGAAGCGGATAATGCGGATGATGCCGCCGAAATGATCAATTCATTGAATCCGGCTATTATTTTCCTGGATGTACAAATGCCCGGCAAATCCGGTTTTGATCTGCTGGAATCATTGGACCTGGTTCCGGCAATCATATTTACCACGGCTTTTGATCAGTATGCAGTGCGTGCATTCGAGGTCAATGCGATCGATTACCTGGTGAAGCCGATCCGGGAGGAACGGTTTAC
This sequence comes from uncultured Terrimonas sp., assembly GCA_964528095.1. Taxonomy (GTDB): domain Bacteria; phylum Bacteroidota; class Bacteroidia; order Chitinophagales; family Chitinophagaceae; genus CAZGSG01. The sequence goes on along the minus strand of CAZGSG010000586.1, from coordinate 1,131 downwards.
CAAAGCCATTGAAAAAATAAGAAGCAGTCTTTTGGCAAAACCCGCTACCGAAAAAAACAATACAACACGCGATACCATTTTTGTAAAAGAAGGCGCGCGATATTATTTTATAAAGATTGTCGATATCAGCCTGATCCAGTCCAGCGGCAATTATGCAAGTCTTCATTTTGGAGAAAAAAAAGTACATATCAAACGTTCACTCACCCAACTGGATAAAATACTGGATCCCTCCATATTTTTCAGGATCAATCGCGCGGAGATCATCAATACCAATTTTATCAGCGAGATAAAACCCTTGCCCAATGGGAGGCTGCTAGTTGGATTAAAATCCGGTAAAACATTTACCGTATCAGGGCGACAATCGGCTGCGTTGAAGAACAGGAGTATTTTATAGGTATTAATTCCAGTTTCATCACAGTTCCAAAGCAATAAAAGCCGTTTTTATGAGAATAATTGCTCCCGTCATCAATACCATTTAGTACCGGCTATACGCATATCGGTAAACCTGCTGTCTTTATCTTACAGAAATCAGCACCCCTTTTCAGCACCTCCGGGGTTAAAAAACTCAGCTGAGCGACTACATGATTATCATTATTGTTGCTTTTTTATATTTACTTTCTAATAATAATTCACCAGCAATACGGGAGAACAACTTATAAACCGGTTTGTCATGAAAAAAAAACCATGTCTTTTATTGATCCTTTTTTTTACAACAAGTGTATTTGCCCAGAAAAAGCCAGACAGTAAACCACGCGCGAGAGATCTTGGTATTCCGTTCGATGGTATTACGGGAACATATAACGCCATAACCGATGTGCCCGGTGTACTGGTCGGTTATAAAACGATCATTAAGGATACCGCCATCACCCCAACAGGTAAAGGACCAGCACGGACCGGAGTTACGGTCATTTTACCAAAGAACAGAACAAACGAACCGGTACCTGCAGCTTATTTCACACTAAATGGTGATGGGGAAATGACAGGGCTCCCGGCCATCGAAGATTACGGACTTAATTATGGCCCCATCGCCATCACTAATACCAACAGTGTGGGTGTGGTACGTGATGCTATTGGCGAATGGAATATAAATCATTTTTCAAAAGGCGAAATGCTCGACTTTTCATTTGGTCT
>CAZGSG010000585.1:0-2459 GCA_964528095.1 uncultured Terrimonas sp. | reverse complement strand
ATGCCTTTGCCATAGCAACAGTATTTGCAAAAATGTATAGCGATATTTCCATCGTGCCTGTTCTTGCATATGGAACAGCGTCGCTGGTAGGGTTGAGCCGCATGATCGAAAACCGTCACTGGGGCTCCGATGTGTTGATGGGGGCTGCATTGGGCTATTTCTGCGGCTCGCAGGTAGTGAACAACTACCGGAGAAAATACGGACTGAAAAACCACAGGAAGAAGCCAGGCGGCGAGCTAAGTCTTAATTTTGATGCTGCAGGTGGTCACAACAGTCTTATACTTAATTACAATTTCTGATCGATGAAGAATGCTGTATTTATCCTCGTGCTATGTTGTGTGTCGTTGAAAACAACAGCATTTTATATCCCTGTTGACAATGGTATAACCCTGCCGAATAACCGAATCTGGCTTTCAGTTCCGGCAGATTCAATTCCCCTCACCCATTTCAATTTGTATGATAAGCCAAAGGCCTGGGGCTTTATCACCAATCTGCCAGCTGACTTCTTGCAGGTTGCCAAAAGTCCATTCCGGAAAGAAAATCTCCCGGCCATGGCCCTGGTGGCGGGCAGCACAGCTTTGCTGATCTGGCAGGACCAGGCATTGCTGGATGCCACCAAAAGGTTCGGCGACAATATCCATCTGGAAAGGGAAACCGGATATAAAGTGCTATTGAAAGCCGGTGAAAGCAAGATCCTGAAAATCCCCACCAATCTCAATACAGCACTTTACCAGATGGGAGAAGGAGGCACCAGTATGATGATTGCAGGGGGCTTGTATCTCTATGGAAAGATCAACAGGAATTACCGGGCACTGCAAACTGCGAGTGATCTTACGGAAGGGTTCTTATTGATGGGGGTCAGCACCCAGGTGCTAAAAAGGATCTCAGGCCGTCAAAGTCCGTTCATGTCTACCCAACCAGGAGGCAAATGGACGCCATTCCCATCGTTTGGCGAATACCAGCGCAACACTTCCAACTATGATGCATTTCCTTCCGGTCACCTGGCCACCATGATGTGCACCGTTACCATCCTGGCCGAAAACTATCCGGAGAAAAAATGGATCAGGCCACTTGGCTATTCACTCATCAGCATGGTGGGTTTTGCCATGATGAATACAGAAGTACATTGGGTCGGCGATTATCCACTGGCCATTGCATTGGGGTATATTTCAGGAAAGATCGTCACCGGCAGACATAAGAAAAAGCATAAAATATTGCCGGGGATCTGATGGCAGGAAATGAGTGAAGTGCAGGGAAACAGCAAAAATGAAAAGAGGCTGTATCAAAAATAAACGAAGGCCCTGAGCATCGCTTAAATGACTAACTATCTCCATCAGGTACCCCAATAAAAAGAGGCTGTATCGCACTTGATACAGCCTCTTTAGTTTTTTTGAATTACCCTTTTCTACCTGCTGTATAAGTTAAATAGTCTTTCTCAAATCGCTTAAAAAGTGAAGCAATCAATTCTTGATTACTGACCTTCTTTTTGTCAACTTCAAGTCTTAATTGTCTTGGGTGCCGATATGCAGGATCAGTACTTTGGGGGTTGCCATTGAATATTGCAAGTACCTTATATAGTTTCATTTTTTTCAGGCTATCCAGCTCTGATACCAGGTCAAATTTTATGTCATTAAGGTCTTTCCTGTAATACAAATAGGTTGTGTCGCTAAATGAATCATTTACCTTAACACTCGGAATATATACTTCCAAAATGCTGTCCCTGTTCTTCTGACTACGAATTAATCGATTAAATTTATTTGTTTGCATAAACTTCCCCCCGCAATTCCTAAAGCCATTTGATAAGAAACTATTTTTTGAAACAGTATCCCTGATTGGACCAGCCATTGATGTATATGAAAATCCTATGCTATCCTCTTTTTCTCTAAAGACAACGTAATTAAATGATGCCGGCAAACCGGAATCCGATCCCCGGGTAGTAGTATCCTCTGCAATTCCCCAGGAAACAGTAGCATAAACCGGTATTTGATACATTACCATAGAATCGCAAAAATAAATACTCTCCTTTTCATCTATAATGTTCACTGTTTTTCCATTACCATCAGTGGTAGACAAAATGGAAGAAAAATCTACCGTCGTTATATTTTTTTCATCAGGAATAGTTTTTTGAATTCTTTGATGACTACAATTGCAAAGAAAAAGTGGAGATAGCGCAATTAGAATACATTTCAGTGACAGGTGTTCCATTTTATCAATCAAATTTTCAAAAATACTCAATGCCATTTTCCGCTGATCCAACGCTTCTTAAAGGACAATTAGCAAAGCGAGGGATCAAGTATAGCCGGATACCAGGAATCAGTGCCGAAAATCAAAAAGGGCTCATAAAACCAACGTCTTATGAACCCTTTACTCTGTTTTGAATTGCTTCCTGCGGTGAGGGTGGGAGTCGAACCCACGGTACAGTTTAACCCGTACGACGATTTAGCAAACCGTTCCTTTCG
>CAZGSG010000584.1:0-2473 GCA_964528095.1 uncultured Terrimonas sp. | reverse complement strand
TATTTCTGTGAAAAATAAGATCGCTTCATCGAGGGACTCTACCACGATCCCGACATTGTCCATCCGAAGTAATTTATTTTTTGCCATCGTTTTGTTTATTTTAATAGCCTCTTTACTAAAGTTACGAATTGTGCTGCCTGCGCATTCATCAGCTATCATTTATCTCTTTCTATTTTTTAAAATCTTTTCCACGCTAATTTCTAATGCAATGGACAATTAAGCCCCTCATTTGCCGGAATTGCACCCCAGGTGTATTTCCGGTCTGTCTTACATTTGAACAACGATTCAATAAATAGCAATAAAATGAGAAAGATCAGAATATTCGAGCACATCTCTCTTGATGGCGTTATCGAACACGACAAAAATTTCGAGTACGGCGGATGGACGACACCCTATCGCACTCCTGTGGGGATGGCTATGCTTCTTGAAGCATACGGTACAAACTTTGACATGCTGCTTGGTAGAAAGACTTATGATGAGTTTTTGGGATACTGGCCAAATGCAGGGGACTTTCCGATGGCCAACGCTATAAACACCGCCACAAAATATGTAGTCACCCACAGGCCGGAGAGCCTTGAATGGGCACCAGTAAAGAGCCTGGGCGAGACCTTCATAGAAGAGCTTCGCCACCTCAAGTCCACAGACGGCCCTGACCTGGTTCTTACAGGAAGTATTTCACTAACGTCTGTGCTGCTTAATGCGGGATTGATAGATGAGGTTATCCTGATCATATACCCGGTATTGCTGGGCAGGGGTAAGCGCATTCTTTCAGACAGCTTCGATGCCGGCAAACTCGAATTTGTGAGCACGGTATCCACGCCAACAGGAGTGCTGCTCAATACTTACCGCTATCTCGGATCAATGAAAAGCTGATCCAGACGCTATTCCTTATATCTTAGATTCGGTTCATCAAAAATACAGCAGGCAAGATTTTTACCATGACCTGCACGATGTAAAGCTATAAGTTTTACCAGGCAGTGCTGTATTTTATCCCGGTTTAAATTCAGGTATTGTTCTGCTGTCAAATGAAGCAGCACAGAGCACCCAAAATGAGTTAATTGCTCTGTCGGAAAAAATTTTAGAACTTTAAACAGGATCAAACAAAGCAATGGCAACGTAAATATTAATACCTGTCAGATAATATAATGAGCGATAACGATACAAAAAGACTTTCAAGATTGATTGCCATTTTAACGCAACTGCAAACTAAACGGCTTATTAAGGCAATCAATCTTGCAAACAAGTTCAACGTTAGTATAAGAACAATTTACCGCGATATCAGAGCATTGGAACAGGCAGGTGTTCCCATTCTGACGGAAGACGGGAAAGGTTATACATTAATGGAAGGCTACAAAATTCCACCAGTAATGTTTTCGGAATCCCAGGCAAATGCTTTGATCCTTGCTGAGCAACTTGTATTGAAAAACAAGGACACCTCTTTTATCAAAGACTACACAGAAGCAATAGACAAAATAAAGGCAGTCTTAGGACAATCTGGAAAAGAAAAAGCCAATTTGCTTGCAGACCGAACCCGTTTTGAACAAAACATAAACCGGGAAAGAAACAGCAATAATATTTCGCAGGTGCAATACGCACTTACGAACTTTTATTTGGTACAAATTGACTATATCAACGAAAACAATAAAACTACCAGTCGAATCATTGAACCATTTGCTTTAATCAGTACCACTGAAAACTGGTTGCTTATTGCCTGGTGTCGTTTACGTACTGAGTTCAGGTATTTTCGGCTGGACAGAATTACAAAAATGGAAATTCTTGCAGATAAATTTGAAAAACACAATATGACTTTGCAAGAATATTTTGATAAATATTATTAGCCCGTTTTTTTGACCCCTGACATACGGCTGTCGCAACCCACTTCCATCTTTGCATTGTAAATAATACAATAATGGAAAAACAAGCATTTGACCCATGGGTATGGGGTAAGAACACAAATTCAGTGCAGGCTGTTGAAGTGAAGAATGTAGAAAGTACGCTGTATTGTTCAGGACAAGCGGCTATTGATGCCAACGGAATTCCAGGCAGTGCGGATATGCGTTCGCAGCTCATTCAAACAATTGCTAATTTAGAGCAACTGGTAAGTGTATCGAACTATGAATGTAAAAACATTGTAAGACTGAATGTTTATACTACATCCACGCAGGAGTTTTTTTCTACCTGTATGGATGTGTATGTTCCATTTATTCAAAAGCACGGCATTGAGCAAGCTACCACTTTGCTGGAGGTGAAAGCACTTTTTGCAACACTGACAGTAGAGCTTGAAGCCACGGTTGTAAAGTAAAAGAGCTTAATTTTTTGTAAGATCGGCCCGGGAGGGCCACTGAAAGAGGGGAAGTTAAAAGACTTTCCCTCTTTTCTTTACTTTCAGAAGATATTTTTATAGATTCATGGCAGTGTGGATTGCTGTTTGTGAATTTTACCCGATATTTTCTTTACACATACTTTCATATGC
>CAZGSG010000583.1:0-2478 GCA_964528095.1 uncultured Terrimonas sp. | reverse complement strand
TCAAGAATGGCGTGCAGGCTGCTATTATCGGTAAGCCCAATGCCGGGAAGTCTACCCTGCTGAATACCTTGCTGAATGAGAACCGCGCTATTGTGAGCGAAATTGCCGGTACTACACGCGATACCATTGAAGAAACCCTGAACATAAACGGAATCTTATTTAGATTGATCGATACCGCCGGCATTCGTGAGCACACCAGTGATGTGATCGAAAGCATCGGTGTGGAGAAGAGTCTCGAAAAAATGCGACAGGCAGATGTTGTGGTGTATTTATTCGATGTGAATGAAATGTCTATCGAAGAATTATCGGCACTGGTGAAGAAATTCAAATCAGAATCGATTGAATTTTTACTGGTGGGAAATAAGGCAGCGCAAGCTGCTGCATCTTCTCTGAGAACTTCCTTCTCATCTGTTGAACCGGTGATTTTTATTTCCGCTAAATCTGGTTGGAATGTAGATGAGCTGAAAGATAAATTAACGGAAATGGTATTGCACGGATCAGTTCAAACTGAAGGAACGATTGTGACGAATGCAAGACATCAACACGCACTGCAACAGGTGGCCAGCTCATTGTCTGATATTCATAAAGGGTTAGATGGGAAGATCCCGGGGGATCTGTTGGCGTTAGATATCAGGAGGTGTTTGCATTTTCTGGGAGAGATCACGGGAGAGATCTCGAACGAGGATCGGTTGGATTATATATTTAGTAAGTTTTGTATCGGGAAATAGTAGCATGAACTACTGGTGCGGGTTTCATGCGTTTACTACTGATAATGAAAAAATTCGATTTGCCTTTCTTTGCTCTACTCTGCCTTTATTAGCCTGATATTAGTTGTTAAGTTGGTGACTACATGGAAGTTACAGGAAGATTATGGCCACTACCCTGGAAAAATGATACGGGATGATACAGTTTGAAAGGGGAAATCAAAACTTACCGGAATATGCGTAGTAAGATCAGTATTTTGTATGTAAGAGGGTATAAAAATATTGGATGTAAAATTGTCGCCACCTAAAATTTATGATTATCAATATGAGCTATTTTTAAGGTTTTCTATTGTTTGTCTCTACCATTACTCTTGCTCAAGATTAGTTTGAAGGAGAGAATGGGTAATGCTTCGAAATTGAAAAGATTCTACTTTTGATCTTGGAAGTATTTTTTATAATCCTGCAAAACAATCGTTTTTCTATTTCACAAATGGCAATTGAATTGCCAAGACTAACATGGATACCGAAGTATCCCTCATTATTCTCAATGCTGGCTTAAACCTGATTCTAACCGCTTGGGCTCTCTACCATCCGCGAAAATATATGCTTCCAATTCTCCTATTTTTTTCTATATTTATCAATATTTGTCATGACAATAAAATTACAATGGCGACTCAGTTTGGAGAGAAAATAAGAGAGCTTCGGACAAGGCAAAAAATGCTTTTACGACAAGTTGCTTCAAAGTTAGATGTTGACGCTTCTATCGTCAGTAAAATAGAACGAGGCGAAAGGCCGATCAAGAAAGAACAGATTGTAGTTTTGGCTGAAATTCTTCAAGCAGATAAAGAAGAATTGTTGACATTATGGTTGGCAGATCAAATCATTTATGTAACGAGGGGAGAAGATTTGGCGCTTAAAGCAATGCAGGTGGCTGAGGAAGAAATCAAGTATCGAAAAACAAAAAAGAATAAAAAATGAATTGGAAAGAAAAAATAATTCAAACAATAAAAAAAGCAAAAGATAAGGTTGTAGTAATAGATCTCGATAAGAAAATTATTACCTATAATAAAATCAATAATCCAAGAGGCATTAAGGTTATTACAGGAGATGAGGAAATTGTCAGGGCATACCTTGTAAATCATTTAGTAAATGAGTTAGATTACAGCCCTGAGTTAATAGATATAGAAGTAGAATATGAAATGGGCAGGCCATCAATTAAGAAGGCAAGAATAGATGTCTTGGTTAGAGATAAGAAAGGAGAAGTTTTCTTTTTTATAGAAGTAAAAGTGCCAAACAAATGGGAAGCAGATAAAGAATTTATTGAAGGACAGCTTTTTAAATTAGCGAAGATGCAAGGGGATAGTAAATACCTTGTATATTATACAATAGATTTTAAAGGCGGTGAACTATTTGACCAGGCAATTATTGTAGACTACAAACGCCACAAAGAATTTGAGGATTGGGATGAAGTAGGAAGGCCATCTATCTCAAACGAACTATCAGCAGGATATGGTAAGCCGAGAAAGCCACTCTTCATTAAAGGGGATAAAAAGCATGATTTAAGAACAAATTTTACGCGTGATGAAGTTGTAAGTTTAAGCAGAAACCTACACAATGTTTTGTGGGGTGGTGGTGGCACCACTGATACAGAAATTTTCAATTCATTAGTAAATATTATATTGGCAAAAATTCAAGATGAAGATGAAAAGAAAAAGGGACAAGAATATGAGTTTCAGGTAAAAGGGTTTGATAATGGTAAAGGAAACACAGAAAT
>CAZGSG010000582.1:0-2493 GCA_964528095.1 uncultured Terrimonas sp. | reverse complement strand
AAAATTTTTATGACTTCGCGATTCTGCTCTGCAAGTTCCCTTGTTGGAGCAACTATCAGTACTCTTGTATGTTTCCCATTTGCAGGAGTTTTCAGCAGGTGATTGAGTATAGGAAGCACAAATGCAGCGGTTTTCCCGGTACCGGTTGCTGCGGTTCCTATGATGTCAGAACCTGCCATGCATATCGGTATTGCTTCCTTCTGGATAGCCGTAGGAATCGTATAATTAGCTTCCTGAATTGATCTCATCAAGCGCGGATCCAAATTGAAATTAGTAAAACCCATATTTCCTCTTATGTTTTCTGTGTGTAGGCATCGGCAGACATCGGTTTTATTGGCAAGATCAACGCTGTCATGTCTAATACTTATATTCACTTCATAATAAAGTGCTTATCTTCTGTAACATATCATATAAAACCGAAATCTCAAGCTAAGGAAATATTTTAGGTCATCAAACAACCCTTCTGACATCATCATAGGAAAACTGGCAAGCCAGGTTTGTAGCTGTAGAAATGATTCTTTTCGCAATTTCCAACCATTTGCTCTATATAAATCCCGCACCCTTTTTTCACACGCATTTGCAACACTTGGGTCAGAAAAAATGGTTATTTGATAAAAAATACTACGAACTAGATGAAATGTATAATCAATTAGGAGCCAGTCCACCACCTTTTACACCAGTAATTGAATTACTTATTGCTAAGAGAGATGGGAAGATTACGGAGGCTGAGGCTAATAGGCAAATAGAATTGTTGAAGAAGAATAATGTTTTTGAAGATATTGATAAATATTTGTTCCGGCCAAGTGTAGCTCAACAATATGCCATGAGTTTAAGTGGAAGTAACCAGTTAATGAACTATTATTTGTCTGTTGGGTTAGATAAAGAATTACCCAATATTAAAGCTGCTTCAAACGATAGAATTAGCATTAGAACTCAAAATACATTTCGGGTTACAAGAGATTTGCAATTTGATGCTGGCTTAAATTATATTCAAATTAATGATAAAGCTGGAAGTAATCCTGGATATAATCTAAGTAATGGCGCAGGAAAGCGGCTCTACCCATACACCGCTTTAGTTGATCAATTCCAAACGCCAATTAATATTATTAAAGATTATAGGGCGATGTGGGTTGATTCTATAACTAGGACTGGTGGGAGGGAAATGCCGAATTGGGGGTACAATCCAATAAAAGAGTTGAATGCTATCGAAGCGAAGAGTAGAACTAGAGATTTTCTTGTTAATGCAGGAATAAGATATAAATTCTCCAATGCCTTAAATTTAGAAATAAAATATCAGTTTGAAAATTCTATTAGCGATAATTCAAATTTAGAAAAATTAGAATCTTATAATACAAGGAATTTGATAAACTCGTTTTATCAGCCTGTTGCAAATATTAACTATCCAGTTCCAGTAGGTGGGATAAATACAAAAAGTTCTTCAGAAATTATTTCTCATCAAGGTCGAGCTCAGTTGAATTTTAATAAATCTATTGGGAACGATCATCAAATATCTTCATTGATCGGATGGGAAATAAGAAGCCTTCTTAGAAAGGGGTACGGTTATAGAATATACGGTTATGAAAAAGATGGAAGCCAAGTAAATTCCTTAATGGATTTTGTAACAATGTATCCTCAATTTACATACGGAGAATATGCTGAATATTTTAAAAGCCGAATACCAAATCCTCAATTTATTAGCGAAAACCTTGATAGGTTTGTTTCCTATTACCTCAACTCGATTTATACCTTTAAGCAAAGATATACATTGTCGGTTAGTGCGAGAAATGACGCTGCAAATCTTTTTGGTGTTGAAACTAATCAACGAGGCGTTCCCTTATGGTCAATCGGCTTAGGATGGCAAATCGACAATGAGAAATTTTATGGTTTATCCGCTTTACCTAATTTGAAAGTGAGAGCGACTTATGGAGTGAATGGAAATTTTTCCCGGATGGCTACTGCATACGCAACTGCTAGTTATGGCACTAATTCTCAAGGTCTACCAACTGCGACAATATTAAACCCTCCCAATGACAACTTACGATGGGAGCAAGTTCGAATATTGAGTCTTGGAATTGATTTTTCAACAAAGGGCGGCCGAATAAATGGAACTATTGAATATTATGCAAAAAATGCAAAAGATTTAATGGCAAGTGCCCCCATTGATCCTACTTCTGGTGTAACGCCACCATACCCATCAGGAGGTATTTCTAAATATTTTGGAAATGTAGCAAGTATGAAAGGCAGTGGAATAGATGTTGAAATCAATTCCATAAATATTGATAGATCCATAAAATGGAAATCTACGGTTGTTTTCAGTTATGTTACAGATAAGGTTACAAAATATTTAATTCCGGCTCCATTGCGTGGTGTTGAATACCTGTCTTCAAGTTCTAGTATTAATCCAATAGTGGGAAGGGCCGTTTATAGTATGTATAGTTTTATGTGGGCAGGATTGGACCCTAATAATGGCAATCCTTTAGGCTTTCTAAAAAA
>CAZGSG010000581.1:0-2508 GCA_964528095.1 uncultured Terrimonas sp. | reverse complement strand
TTATCATGATATCCAACTTGAAATTCTCTTGTATGAGCAAACAGATGATTTTTTAAGTGACATTGTTAGGTGCTATGATAACCATCGCATGAATAATGAATATAGACATTTTTTTGGTGGTGTTGTTACTGTATCAAGAAATAATGTTGGAGGATCTTCGAAAACTCTTGAAATTGTAGATGGGCAACAACGTATTACAACTTTTACTTTGTTTATGGTAGCTCATAAACATATTTACGATTGCATAAACAAAGTTGAAAGTCGAAAAATGACAGAGGAACAAAAGCGTATTGTTGAAAGTCGGATTGAGAGAATAACTAAAAACTACATACATTTTGAAGATGAGATAAACTGTAAACTGATATCGGTAAATAAGCTTGAAATATCAAATGCTGATCAAAATTTCTATTTTTCGATGTTGCATGGAAACGGATTTCAAACTGAGCGAATGTCTCATGAACGACTCTGTGATGCATATCAGAAATTCAAAAAACATATTGAAAAGACAATTAAGGATGGTGATATTGATTCGAAGCTGGAGATTCTAAACAATTATCAAAAGGCTATGGAAGATTGCTGTACAATAATTCTATTAGATACAAATACGAAAAATGAGGCCTATCGATTAGTTAAAGTACTGAATGATCGAGGGATATCGTTAACAGAAGGGGATATGTTGCGGGCGAAAACGCTCGAAATGATTGATTGTAGTCCGTTTAAGGCAGGATTAACAGAAGCCGAAAAGCTATGGGATGAAATTCTTGAGCGGGATCCGAAGCACATTACCGATAATTTGAAGTATTATTATGCTGCAAATGTAGGGAAACGACCTAATGCAACATCTCTTTTCGATGATTTTCTATCAGAGTTTTTCCCTTACGACAATTGCTCAGTAGTAACAGAAGATGAAGCAAAAGAGATTGTTGTAAGAATTAGAGAAATCTATTCAAATGTAATAATACTTAACAAGCTATCAGAAGGAATCTGGCCCTATGAGAATGAACAACCAGTGACGGAAAGAGATCGATCAAGGTTGGACTTATTAGTTAAGAAACTGAATCATACAAGGGTTTTGCCATTGCTGCTAAAAGCGACACAGCTTCCACAAAAAAAGTTTTCTGAAATGTTAACCTACATTGAATTGTTCTTTTTTAGATATAAACAAGTGTGCAATCTACACATAAGTCCTGTGGACATCATCTACTTGAAGCATTGTACTATGTTGAAGAAAAATCCAAAAGGATATAGCCTAGGCGCCTTGAAAACAGACCTACGCGATTTGGAGATAAAAGCTAATGATGAGTTGTTTGAAACAAACCTAAAAAGCATGTCATATCAACCGAAAGGTGATAATAAACAATTAAAATACCTGCTGCTTACACTGGATGAATACTCTAACTGGTATGGTACTGACCAACGGTATACGTCTAAAAAAAGAATAAACGACAACGTCAAAAAAGTTGATTTTGACAATTTGTCAATTGAACATATTTACAGCCAAAACAGTAAAGTGAAAGATAAGGATATGGAAAAAATCGTGAACACTTTAGGAAATTTGACCATAATTTCAGCTAGGGATAATAGCGAAATTCTTAGCAATGCTGAATTTTCAGAAAAACGAAAACTTTTTGCACAACAGGGTCAATTCGCTCTAAACTATCGTGTTTCTCAGTGGGAGACCTGGGATGTCAATGCTGTGAAAGAAAGAGAAAAAGAGCTTGTAGAAATGGCGAAACTCGTTTTTAAAATTGATTAGGTGATTTCTTTTATTGCTCTACAAAATAATTCAGTAGCCAACATATCATTTCGCGTATTGTGTTTTGATATTGAGAATCTAAAATAAGTGGGTCTTTCATTCTTGATTGCATTTTGGACATAACTAATGTTGTTTAAGGAGCATGCAGAGCCTGAAGAAATACAAACAAAATCAGCGATCTTGTTGATGATAAATTCATTAGATACTCCGGGAATAATAATGTTAATAATTCCTGGTATTTTATTTTGAATGTCTGAAGCAATCGTGTATTGGAGATCATGTGAATTTAGATTATCAATAAGAATTTGCTCGTATTCGAGTATCTTTGAAGTGTCAGCCTGAATCTCTAACACGGACCGGTTACATGCTGTTCCAAGTCCGACAATGTCATGCATTGCGTGAGTTCCCGAACGCAAGCAAGTTTCTTGATCGCCACCATGAAGAAGTGGGGTAATCTCTGGCTTAAAACTATATTCGTCTTCTCTAACAAAACATGCACCAACACCTTTTGGACCATAGAGTTTATGGCCTGAAAAGGTGAGGAAATCAACTGGAACATTTTTAAGATTAACTTCCATTTTGCCAACCACTTGCGTTGCATCAGTGTGAAAAAAAACGCCTATATCTTTGCAAAACTGAGCCATGACAGGAATGTCATTTAACGTCCCCAACTCATTGTTAGCCCACATGATGGAAACCAAAATAGTATCCTCTCGAAGTGCAGCTTTGAGCGTTTCAAATTCAACACGCCC
>CAZGSG010000580.1:0-2528 GCA_964528095.1 uncultured Terrimonas sp. | reverse complement strand
GACTGGGTAGAGCCCCATGTCAATTACCATGCTTGATGGATGGAAGGTCCTGTCCCCCTACAGTACATCATTTGCGACCGGCCCTGAATGATATAAACCAACAGCGGTTTGATCAATTGCAGATCATCGATAGTGTGGATTATCTGCATGATATGGTATTGCCATTGGTTGTTCCCAGGCAAAAAAAAGAAAAGATCGTATTACACCCGGTATGTTCCCTGCAGAAAATGGGCACCGGAAATAAATTCACCGCTATTGCCCAGTTTTTTGCCCGGGAGGTAATAATACCAGTACATGCGGGTTGCTGTGGTATGGCCGGTGATCGGGGTTTTTTATTTCCGGAACTGACAGCTTCCGCAACGAAGGCTGAAGCGGAAGAGGTAAAAAAAACAGCGTATGATGGTTATTATTCTTCTACCAAAACCTGTGAGATGGCGATGTCGGAGGCGGTTAGCACAAATTATGAATCGATACTTTATATGGTGGATGAGGTGATCGGGTAAGTGTGTTTGAGGAAGGGGTGAATTTTACAGACCGTCATGCTGGGCTAATCTTGGTAATCTTTCAACCTTATTGATTTGAAGACCCGACGACTTCCCATTTTATTTTTTATAAAGTACTTTTTAAAAATGCGCTGGTAGAATTAGAGAAGGGTCCTGGATCTTACATTATAGTCGACTAGTTATATAAACCGGCCGGGGATGACGGTGGCAATTTTAACCGGTTTTTAGTTGCAGCCCTGATTGTGGTAATAAATAATTGAAATAAATCCACCCTGGCGACAGCCCCCAATCCATACAAATGGTAATTGACGCAAAAAAACTGCTAAGATTATACTATTTCCACCGTACAGTTATTCTATTTTTAACAGTCAGCCGGTGATTTGCCTCATTGGGACTGGTCTGTTTTTATCATAACTGTTCAATCTTTCAAACAATAACGATATGCAAGCCAACATTCAACGAAGTAAATTATTTCTCGCCAGCCGTATCGCGTTAATCGCCACGGCCATGACTTTTGCCTTCAGAGCTTCACTGGAAGGTATCTGGAGCGACGAGTTCCATCTTACAAAAGAACAAATAGGCTGGATCTTCAGCCCGGCTTTCTGGGGCTTTACATTGGCCATGCTGGTGGGCGGGCCGCTTTGCGACTGGATTGGAATGAAGCGGCTTTTGATCCTGGCATTTATCGGCCATATTGCCGGCATCGTCATTTATCTTTTATCCAGGGACCCGACGATGTTGTTTGTCGGTACCGTTTGTATTGGTGTGGGCAATGGCATGGTAGAAGCAGCATGTAATCCGCTTGTTGTTTCTCTTTACCCTGAAAAGAAAACTACTATGCTCAACCGCTTTCACGTATGGTTTCCCGGCGGTATCGTGATCGGCGGGTTAGTGGCTTATTTGCTGATCACTCAATTGCAGATGGACTGGCGGATCATGATCGCGCTTCTATTCATCCCGGTTGGTATATATGGATATATATTCATTAAACTACAGTTCCCGCCAACAGAAAGAGTGGCAACGGGTGTAAGCACAAAAACAATGTTCAGTTCCTGCCTCAACCCGCTTTTCCTTGTCATGCTGGCGTGTATGATGCTGACTGCAGCTACCGAACTGGGAACAAATCAATGGTTGGGCGCATTATTACAGGGAGCAGGTGTTTCAGGAATCCTTGTTCTTGTATTGATCAATGGCATCATGGCGCTTGGGAGATCTTTTGCAGGAAATGTTGTGCACCGGTTAAACCCGAACGGCATGTTGATCTTCTCGATGATATTCACCTGCCTGGGGCTTTTGTTACTAAGTCAGACCACTGGCACCGCCGCTGTAGGTGCAGCAGTTGTTTTCGCAATAGGACTTTGTTTTATCTGGCCTACCATGCTTGGGTTTGTAGCAGAATATATTCCGAAGACGGGCGCACTGGGATTATCATTGATGGGCGGTGGTGGTATGCTTTCGGTAGCCTTCATTATACCGATGATGGGTAAATGGTATGATGAATTTAAAAATAAAGCACTTACAGAAGGCATTAGTGTGGAGCATGCGGACGGAGTAGCGGGTTCACAGATATTTTTGAAAGTATTGCTTATGCCATTGATCGTACTGGTAGCGCTTATCATTATTTATGTTATAAAAAGAAAACAATATAAAGCCAAACAGGCGGAGCATGCGGCAACAACGGCATTATCATAAAATAAAAAGGACATGTTAACAAGAAAAATAAGAATGGGAATGATCGGCGGCGGCAAAGATTCTTTTATCGGCGCCATTCACCGGGTAGCAGCCAATATGGATGGCCTTATCGAATTAGTATGTGGCGCACTCAGTGGCAATCCGGAGATCGCAAAAGATTCAGGACGCTCATTGTTCCTGCCTGAAGAAAGAAATTATTCTACATATGAGGAAATGATAAAAAAGGAAGCGGCCCTGCCTGTAGATAAACGCATGGATTTTGTATCCATCGTGACGCCAAATGTTGTACATTTTGCGCCGGCAATGGCTGCATTGGAAAACGGATTTAATGTG
>CAZGSG010000579.1:0-2570 GCA_964528095.1 uncultured Terrimonas sp. | reverse complement strand
CTATTCACGGTACAGAACTAGGCAGGGAAGCGTCTGCTGAATTGTGGAAGCAAATGGGTTTCCTGGATGAAGAAGGTAATATGCGCGCTGAAATTGTGGCCAGTCTGAAAACAATTCCGCAAGGTGCAGCTACCACCGTATGGGCCGCAACAAGCCCACTGCTCAATAATATCGGAGGTGTTTACTGCGAAGATGCAGACATCGCTTCCATGGTTGCTGCTGACGCAGAACAGCGTGGCTCGTCACCCGCATACAGTGGTGTTATGCCATATTCATTGGATGAATCCAGTGCAAAACGTCTGTGGACGCTTAGCGAAGAAATGACAGGTATTACATGTAAGATCGATTGATTGGACGAACCCGGAAAGCCGGATCTCACCGGTTTCGGCTACCCGCCTGCGTTACTATCTGCTTATTGTGCCAGAAGTTAACGAAAAGCATTGCCAGGGAGAATGGCTTTCAACTCCATCAATTCAACAATAATTAAAAAAAAATAACAATGAAAAATTTTCATGGAAAAGTCGCAGTCGTAACAGGCGGGAACAGTGGAATCGGGTATTCCGCAGCAAAAGCACTCGTTGAAAATGGTGCACAGGTAGTAATTACAGGGAGAAGAAAAGATGCAGTGGAAAAAGCTGCTGCTGAACTTAAAGCGACCGGCTTCGTAGCTGATCAATCGAATGTCGGCGACATCGAAAAAGTAGTTAGCCAGGTTGTTGAGCAGTTTGGCAGAGTAGACATCTTGTTGGTCAACGCAGGAATCTCACAATTTGCTACCATCGAAGCCACTACTGAAAAACTCTTCGATGATATTATGAATGTGAATCTCAGAGGGGCTTATTTCACGTTAAGCAAATTCATTCCTGTGCTCAGTGAGGGTGCGGCGGTGGTGCTGCTTTCATCAACCTCAGCCACAGTTTCAAAGCCTAATACGTCAGTCTATGCAGCAAGTAAAGCCGCCTTGAATGCCGTAATGAAAATCGCCGCGGTTGAACTGGCTTCCCGTAAGATCAGGATTAACGCAGTAAGTCCCGGCCCCGTTGCCACAGAGATCATGGAAAAATCCGGGATCGGCGACGAGAAAATACAAGAGTTCATCTTAAGTGGAATACCGCTGTCAAGATTTGGTAACCCCGGCGAAGTATCCAAATTGATCGTATTCCTCTGCAGTGAGGATGCTTCATGGATCACAGGTTCTGAGTTCATTATTGATGGCGGTCAATCCCTGAACAAATAAGGAACCAGGTGATCGTAGGTAAAAGTTCCATTCTTTTTCTTCAATTTTTGCAAGAAGGATACAGCGGTCTGGAGCAAGAAAATATACCGGTCAAGATCCTGCTGTCACATGATCCTTCACATTGGGAGGCGGAGGTCCTTGCCCGGTATTCTGACATCGATCTTACTTTAGGCGGAGATACTCATGGTATGCAGCCTGGTATTGAATGCGGTCCGGTGCAGTATTTCTACAAACAATGGGCTGGCTTGTATCAGCAAAAAGATCAGTATCTTCAAGTTAACCGGGGATTTGGTTTTTTACTTTATTTGTGGTCCCGACGGGACAGTTCTCGAACCTTATTCTCGATTTAAGAATGTTAGCTTCGATTTGAAATTCGAAAATAAAACAAACTCAGATCACAGTTATAACTTGGGTGTGTGGCCCTTATTGAGCAGGGATTGAAGGAACTTATGAAAAGTTTCTTTATCGGTTAAACCGACATGCTGATTAATAACTCTTCCCTTATTATCTACTCCAAAGTACGCTGGTTGAGCTTCTGAGCCGAATTCTTCTTCCAATGCAAGGTTTGCTTTACCAATAGAGCCCCGATGATCAACATACAAGCTGACAATAATAAAATTTTCAGTAATAATCTTTTCGATTTCAGGATCAATCAGAACCTCGTTCTCCATTTTATGAGAAAATGCACAGTGATGACCAGTAAAATATACCAACAAAATCTTTCCTTTTGATTGTGCGCACCTGAGTGCTTGCTTATAATCGAAGTATTGAGGCAAATTGTTAAATGAATCAAATGTGTCCTTTAGAAGAGGAATATCACAAAGGGTTGAGTAGTCGATTATTTGAGGCTTCTCATCCTTAGAATTTGAATCTTGTTCAATTATGGGTGGAGGGCCTTCAATAGCTAATTTTCTGATTGCTGGATAGGTTGAATCTAACTTTAGTGTGTTGAGTCGGGAAATCACTTCTTCGTAAGTAGTTTCTCCCTTTTCTTTTGCTTCTTCTTTATTAAGTATTATTCTGATGGCTAGTATGCCCGCTAGTTTACAGTCAATGCTATCAAATCCGCAAACCTGCAGCACTTTAAACTTTTCAAAAAATTCGAAGGGAAGGGAGTTATAGTCAAGTGTAATTTTGTTCTTTTTGATGTCGTTACAAGTTATCTGAGCATTTGCAAGGTTAATAAATAATATACCATAAATTAATAAGCATATAATTCTGAGTTTGAAAAGGCAAAAGAGAATCTTCATTGTGAGAGTGTCTTTAAGATAGGAATCAAAGAAAGTGAAAGAATCGTTAGAAACCTAACAGGAATCGAAACACGAAGTAGCTG
>CAZGSG010000578.1:0-2579 GCA_964528095.1 uncultured Terrimonas sp. | reverse complement strand
AAGTAAAATAATAGGCCAGGTTCAAGTGCATTTTTCCGAACTCGGTTTTTGAAAGATATTCCGATAAGATATAGAATATCAATAAACCTGCGCCCTAGTTGATGTTGAATTGAAAGACGCTGCTCCGGATATTATAAACAAAATTCTTTCTCAATTAATTTTCAGGCTGTTCGTCGGAAAAACAATAGTCATCCCCTATTAATACGGGACCGGGGTGATAAGGTTGGCCCGTATTAAAGTTATTTTAGAAAACCCCAGAGCCAGAACCGGGGCGGGCGTTTATCTATGCGGTTTTGCAGTACATTTAATCATTAAAATAGTATTTATTTATGTCTGTGGAGCAAAACGATGTTATTGATGTAATAGGTGTACATCAGGAAACCGGTTTCCTGATCTTAACGATCGCTGATCATCTTGATTGGGAGGATACAGACCTGCACCTGGAACTTTTGCAGGAAAAAATAAACCTCTATTTCGCGGCTGTTGAAACGGGGGGGCTACTGAAGTTATACCCGGATGCTGCCGGTAGGACAATAGTAATTGATATTGTGACTCAATATCCTGTATCCGAAGTCGGGGCTGAATTTATTAAAACAGCTGCTGAAGTCGCAAAACAGTTGGAAATTACCATTGTTGTGAATACTTATACCGATGGTTTGGAATTGGGTGAGTGAGCGTACGATACGTTTTTTTGACACGGAATCACAGAGAAGAATGGATTATTCATTTTAACTGGAGTGAACTGTGTGCCTAGTTATTAAGCCATATGTCGACCCAAATAAGGAACCACAGAGATGAGCAGTGTTTGCCTGTCACCGTGCTTCCTTATTTTGATGTGCCAAATACTGATACTTCAGAATAAACTCATTTACTGAGAAAGAAGAGGGGCTATTTTCTCTGTGGTTCCGTGTTAAAAACTAATTTGTGAAGCGCTACAGATCAATACAATGTTATTGATATAGATGGAAAGAAAAAAATGCCAGTGATCTTAACGATCGCTGATGAATGATCATCCCTTAAATTACTCTAGTAATTTTTTTACACCCTCCAACATTGCACCCCAGTTTTTTTCAGAATGTTCCTGGTCTTTTTCTGTTTTATTATTATCCTGTGAGAGGGCAACTTTTACCTGTTTTTCTTGCCGGGTCAGTTCTATGGTAACGGTGTGGTAATTTTCGGGTTTGTCGGGAAGCCCGGCTAATGGGCTGAAATGTGTGTATTGCAATTTGTTTCCGGGGCTAATGGCAAGGATGATGCCCTTGTCTTCATAAGACTTGCCTTTGAACTCTCCTTTCCAACTGATAGCACTTCCTTTTTTCCAGTCGGAGACGACAGTAGCGCCAAACATATATTTTTTAATAGTGTCAGGGTTTACAAACGCATCCCAAACCTTGTCTATGGAGGCATTAATTAAGATGTCCGCATGAGCTATCAAATTTTTATTTTCCATTTCTTTTATTTTTAATCTTCTGAATAAATAATCTCAGTAAGGTACTGGTTGGTGAACGGCAGTATCCTGATCAACCCATTTTCAAAACAGTTTGGTGATAGAGTTCAATACGGAGCGATAGTCTGTCGTTCTCTCTGGCCAATCTTCTCTTCTATACAGGTAACAATATTGCTTTAATTATCGTGCCAATTAAGCCTTTAAAGGTGGAATAAATAGTCAAGCCGGGGCCTGGGTCTTTTTGTTTACACCGAGGTAGCCCCTTGAGGGCGTTGAGCATATATCATATAGTAGCTGGCTATTTTCACGCAGTGAAATACTCCTTAACTTAATCCTGTGTAAATAGCTAAATCCTTCCTTCGCTCATTTTCTCTGTTAGCTCCTTTGAAATCCCAATGAGAATACACGAGTTATCAATTTATTTCGGAAACCCCAGGTAAAGCCGGCCAGTTAATGAAGAACTACTATTGAGATAAGTTCTAATGCCAGCAGAGATTTTTATGCCATTAAACCCCGGCAAAATCCACGATTCATTGGTATATTGCAGCCACTAAGCTTTACTTCATTCTGCGTTAGTAGTTTTCATAAAAGCAGGCCGCTTAGTAAATCTAAATAGCTTATGTCCAAGATCGGGGAAACTGGCCTGTATAGTTACCTGGCGGGAGAAAAATATCCCGGCCTGAAGGATAATGTAAAACTGATCACCCTGAAAAAGGGACAGCAGTTATACGATACCTCACAACGATTCACCAATATTTATGAGATCATCAGTGGCGCGGTAAAACTGGGCGGTATTTCAGTCAAGGGAGAGGAATATATCTACGAACTGGTCACACCGGGAGAATTCTTTGGCAACCTGGCTGTGCTCGGCGATACCTTCTCCGAATTTTGCAAGACCATTGCAGCAACGCAGGTACGATCATATGACACAGCTTTTTTTAAACACCTGATGACTCATGATCCACAAGTTGCGGAATGGTGTTTTGAAAAGATCGTATACAGGTGGAATAAAACAGAATCCATGCTGGCCAGTATCCGTTCCTATGAACCACGTGAGCGAATACAACGTGCATATACGGGCTTACATAAAAAAATCATAACCGCTTCCAACCGGGAAGTATTCCTGAACAAA
>CAZGSG010000577.1:0-2626 GCA_964528095.1 uncultured Terrimonas sp. | reverse complement strand
TTTATCAACCAGGTTCAAAGCCACCTGGTAGGGGCCTTCCTGTTCGCCTTCATATACCAGTTCCACTTTACCGGTGATAGAAGGGATGATGCCTGCCAGGTCACCGATCCATACCTGTGTTTCTTTTTCGTTATTGATGATCGCTCTTCGTTCAGCAGCGCTTATCGCGTTCTCAAAAGCGGAGATGGTCAACCTCGCGCTCACGCCGCTTTTTTTATATACAAACTCGCTGGCCCTTGCTTCAAAAGCTACCTGTTCGATCAGGCGTTTCACCAGATCGCTTACTTTTACTTTTGCCTGCTGGTCGGCATCTATATCGGCTTCCTGTTCGGTGATCTCCAGCGCATGTTCCAGCGATTTGGGATAATGCGTCAGTATCTGGCTTTCGATCCGGTCTTTTAATGGGGTGACGATGGATCCGCGGTTGGTGTAGTCTTCGGGGTTGGCGGTAAATACAAATAAAATGTCGAGGGGTAAGCGTAGTTTAAACCCACGGATCTGTACATCACCTTCTTCCAGGATATTAAAAAGCGCTACCTGTATCCTGGCCTGCAGATCGGGCAATTCATTGATCACAAAAATACTCCGGTTGCTTCTTGGTATGATACCATAATGAATAACCCGTTCATCAGCGAAACTCAGTTTAAGATTAGCTGCTTTTATCGGATCCACATCACCGATAAGATCCGCTACGCTTACATCAGGTGTTGCCAGTTTTTCACCATAGCGCTGCGAGCGGTGCATCCATTCTATCGGTGTTTTATCGCCGTGTTCGGCTAGCTGGTCCTGCGCATATTTAGAGATCGGTTTTAATGGATCATCATTGATATCGCTGCCTGCGATCACGGGAATGTATTCATCCAGTAATTCGATCATTTGTCGCGCCATTCTTGTTTTGGCCTGCCCACGCAATCCAAGAAATAAGATATTGTGTTTGCTTAATAATGCTCTTTCCACGTCGGGGATCACCGTGTCTTCATAACCCACGATGCCGGAAAAAGTAGGTTCCTGGGTTTGTAATTTGCCGATCAGGTTTTTACGGATCTCTTCTTTGATGCTTTTAGGCTGGTAGCCGCTTGCTTTCAGTTCGCCTAGTGTTTTTATTTTGGGGATACTCATAGTACTATTCAGGGTTTCTAATTGTTATGCTTCAGCTTTTTTAAAAATTCCAGTTCTTCATCGGTGATGGTAACCATCATATACTTATCTATCTTTTCCATGTTCAAGATATCCAGGATATCGATCGTATTACTATAGCTTGCGTCCTGGTCTGGCTTTACTACTATTTTCATTTGTTTTGGAATATACTCAGTTGATCTTTTTAAAATTTCCGGGCCAATGTTCTCATAAGAATAAATATGGCCACTGTCCAGCGTATTTCCCGGGTATGCATAGATCAGGTTGTTTCCTGCTAACAGCAGCGTGAATTTCAGCTGTATTTTTTTTACTATCTCCGGGTCTTCTTTCTCTTTTTTAGGCGTAAGAAGATTCAGCGCTTCCTTTTTATCAGCAGCTACACTACTTCCTTCCGCTACAGGTTTTTTACCAGGATCCTGTTTTGACTTAAAAAATGCATACAAAAAGGTAGCGAACGCGAGCGAAAGAAACAGCAGTGGTATTGTTTTCTTCATTTGCCTGGTTGATCAGCCGCTAATGAATTATCGTTTTTATTGGCCTGATGATCATTAAAATACCGTTTTTCTTTTTCCGCTTTCAAAATCCTTGAATATAAATGCGCCTAATTTATCCAGTGAAGCGAAAAATGCTTTTCCATTATTTGTTTCGGTAAACTCCTGTACAAAACGCTGCAGGTAGGGGTCGGTCGCGATCATAAAAGTGGTAATCGGGACTTTCAGCTTTTTGCATTGCGCTGCCAGGTTCATACACCGGTTCACCACCTTACGGTCAAGACCAAAACTATTTTTATAATAACGTTTGCCGATCTTCAGACAGGTTGGTTTACCATCTGTGATCATAAAGATCTGTTTGTTGGGATTTTTCCGGCGACGTAATATATCCATTGCCAGTTCAAGACCGGCAACTGTATTGGTATGATAAGGGCCTACCTGTAAATAAGGAAGGTCTTTTACCTCAATGGGCCAGGCATCATTTCCAAATACAACGATGTCCAGCGTATCCTTGGGGTATTTTGTTTTGATCAGTTCACTCAATGCCATGGCTACTTTTTTGGCAGGGGTGATGCGGTCCTCGCCATACAGGATCATGGAATGGGAAATATCGATCATCAATACGGTGGAGGTCTGCGCTTTAAAATCTGTTTCACGGATGCTGAGATCATCTTCCTGCATGCTGAAACTATCGATACCATGGTTGATCTGCGCGGTGCGGATGGATTCGGTAAAGTCGATCTGTTCCAGCATATCGCCAAACTGGAACTGCCTGCTTTCAGGATTTAATTCATCACCCTGGCCGGGTTTGAAACTATGGTGATCTCCTATTTTGGTTTTCTTGAGTTTGCCGAAGATCTCTTCGAGACTTTTTTTCCGGATGCCCTGTTCTGTTTTCGGCGTGATCTTTATTTCTCCGGGTTGATTGTCGTCGGTGATATAGCCTTTATGTTTCAGCTCATCAATAAAATCGCCCATGCCATACTCTCCATCCGTGA
>CAZGSG010000576.1:0-2636 GCA_964528095.1 uncultured Terrimonas sp. | reverse complement strand
ACACTCCATTCTTCCAGAAATATCGCCCTCAGTTCTACTTCCGTACAACTGACGTTACTGGAGAAGTAGAGTTGGCTGCTGGTACTGAAATGGTTATGCCTGGTGATAACACTTCACTGACTGTGAAGCTGATCCAGCCTATCGCAATGGAAAAAGGATTGAAATTTGCGATTCGCGAAGGTGGCCGTACAGTAGGTGCAGGACAGGTTACAGAGATTATAAAATAATCGCTTATATTTGATATTCAAAAGTCATTGGTCAGGCCGGTTTTGCGGATGGCCGGTGACTTTTGATTCTTACGGGCATGGTGCAACGGTAGCATACGGGTCTCCAAAACCTTTGATCTGGGTTCGAATCCTAGTGCCCGTGCAGAGTAATAATGAGAATGACCAGGAAGAAATTGACTAATCAGCAGTTTCAGTTTTGCAGTCGTTTTCAGTTTTGCACAATTTTCAAATAGCCTGCAAAGCAGGTTTAAAATTGAAGAAATGAATAAGATAACAAGTTATTTCAAAGAGAGCTATAAAGAGCTTACAGAAAAGGTGACCTGGCCAAACTGGGCACAGCTTCAGCAATCAACAATGATTGTACTGGCAGCCACCATCGTTATTACTGCCCTGGTTTCTCTTATGGACTTTGGTATTGGTAGCGCCCTGAAGTTTCTTTATAACCAACTCCCTAAATAACAATGGAAGCAACTACTATCAATACAGATAACTCGCAGCAGGAAACCAAATGGTTCGTGCTACGCGTAGTGAGCGGAAAGGAAAGAAAAGTAAAAGAGTATCTTGATAAGGAAATATCAAGAGGTGGCTGGAGCGATGTAGTACGCCAGGTATTCCTTCCGGTGGAGAAAGTATACAAAGTGCAGAATGGTAAAAAAGTGATGCGCGAACGTAACTATTATCCCGGTTATGTAATGATCGAGATTGCTGATGGTAAATTGAGCGACGACCTTCGTGATATAGTAAAGAACACAAACAGTGTTATTCATTTTCTTGGAAAAGATAACCCGATCGCGCTTCGTAAAGCTGAGGTGAACAAGATGCTTGGTAAAATGGATGAGATGGCTGAAGCGGGCGGCGTGAGCATGAGCGAGCCATTTATTGTTGGGGAAACCATCAAGATCATCGAAGGACCTTTCAATGACTTTAATGGTGTGATAGAAGAAGTGAATGATGAAAAGAAAAAGCTGAAAGTAACTGTAAAGATCTTTGGACGGTCTACTCCTGTAGAGTTGAACTATATGCAGGTAGAGAAGATCAGTTAAACGTTTTTTATACGAATAAGATAAAAGCCATCCGGGAGGGTGGCTTTTTATTTTGATAGTTCAGTGTCTATGGGACTCATAGTAGAGCTAAGAGGTAAAAGAGAAAAGGGATTAATTCGTCTATCCATCCTATTTACACATAGCTGAGTGAAAAGAGATTTTTCACTTCGTGAAAAAAGGGTGAGTTCAAAATATGGCGATACTCTGAAAAATCAATGACTAATTTGATTTTTCAGAGTAAAATTCTCCTTATCGTCGATTCATACTCATACGGTAATTCCAGACAGCTCTATTATTACCCTCTTTTACCTCTTGGTTAAATAAATCAGGAAAAACCTTCCTAAATCCCCTGAATTCCCTTAGCTTTGCCGCCCCAATTAGTTCTTTCTTTAACCGCTTGAGCCCAGCGAAGGCGGAAATGGAATCCGGTAATTACCGGATTGGGAGACCAAGTAACCATCCCCAATGGATGGCGAACAGTCGTTAAAACCAAAAAGTATTAAAAATGGCAAAAGAAATCTCTGGCTTTGTAAAGCTACAGTGTAAGGGTGGCCAGGCCAATCCTGCACCTCCGATCGGTCCTGCATTGGGTTCCAAAGGTGTGAACATCATGGAATTCTGCAAACAGTTCAATGCAAGAACACAGGACAAAATGGGAAAAGTGCTTCCCGTATTAATTACAGTCTATACCGACAAGAGTTTTGATTTCGTTATCAAAACCCCTCCCGCAGCAATTCAGCTGATGGAAGCCGCTAAAATTCAAAAAGGTTCCAAAGAGAGCAACCGTAACAAAGTAGGTAAAGTCAACTGGTCACAAGTCGAAGCAATCGCTAAAGACAAAATGCCTGACCTGAACTGCTTCACCGTAGAAAGCGCTATGAAAATGGTAGCTGGAACAGCCCGCAGCATGGGTTTAACGGTAGATGGTAAAGCTCCCTGGGAAAATTAACATTTGTCCGCTTACGCTAAAGCTTCAGCGGATTAAACAAACCCTCCTTCGCCTTCAGCTACGGCGGGTACAAAACGAATTAAAATGGCATTCATCAGTAAAAAAAGAAAGGTTGCAGACACAAAAGTGGATGGCAACAAATCATATTCCTTAAAAGACGCATCTGCACTGGTAAAACAGATCACTACCTGCAAATTCGACGCGTCAGTTGACCTGCATGTGCGTTTAGGTGTAGATCCTAAAAAAGCAGACCAGGCTATCCGTGGTACAGTTACACTACCCCACGGTACCGGTAAAACAAAAACAGTATTAGTACTTTGTCCTCCTGATAAAGAGGCTGAAGCGAAAGCGGCAGGTGCTGATTTCGTAGGCCTTGATGAGTATGTTACCAAGATCGAAGGCGGATGGGTAGATGTA
>CAZGSG010000575.1:0-2643 GCA_964528095.1 uncultured Terrimonas sp. | reverse complement strand
CATCCAGCACATTCAGCCCGGGTGTCCATGTTTCCTGTTGTACCTGCCATACAAGTCTTGCAGCATTACAACCCAATGAGGCCGCCGCCTGTAATGAAGGTTTATAATCATTAGGAAACCAAAAGACCGGAAAATTATTTCCCCTGATAAGAAAAGCCTGCCCGGCACTATCGCGGAGTGTTTTACCATCTACATAAAAATGTCTCTTGGTCACTCCAGGAGGATCAACTACCGGACCAGGGCCAGGATCAACCGGTGCCGGATTATTTTCTGCTGACTTCCTGCACCCAATAACAGCGAACGTTGCTATTAACGACAACACAAATAATCTTTTCATATAAGTAGTTTATTCACATTCAAAACCTGAGTTCTTTTCCACAACAGAGGCTATTTTTGAATTTTGCCTTTTGAATTTTGAATTAACCCGATTCTTCTCATCAACTCCATACAGGCCCTGCCACTATGATAAGGACATTTCCAGAAACCGGCTTTATCTTTCTGCATGATCGAATATGTTTCGTCTACCCCCCAATACCACTCACCACCTGCATTATCACGAAGATGTTTTTTTACAAAATCCCAGCAGCCTGTTGAATACTGTAAGTATTTCTCAGCCCCTGTAAGCTGATAGGCATTAAAGAAACCAACCATTCCCTCAGCTTGCGGCCAGGAATGTTTTTCCCATATCCAATGATCAGTTGCTGCATCAAACTCATACCACAAACCGCCATCTTTCGCAAGGCCTTCTGCTGCTGCATCAGCCATCAATAAAGCGTATTCTTTAAAATTATTGATCGCTGCCTTATCACCGATCACTTCCGCACATTCCTGCAGCAACCATGCTGCTTCTATATCATGCCCAAACGATTGAAGCCCGGATTTTATATTCCAGTCGTCATCCATAAATAGATTGAGATGAAAATTTTCTTTATTAATAAAATACGACCCGAAAATATCGAGCAGGGAACCGATCTTATCATACAGGTTTTTATCAGGCCATACCTGGTACATGTTTGCATAAGCCTCCACAATATGCAAATGCGTATTCATCGTCTTCCTTTCATTATCATCTTTTTCACTTAGCCGCAGATCTTCGGCCGGCTGCCATTCCCGCGTAAACGCTTCTATATATCCTCCTTTCTCTTTATCATGACTATGCTGCTCTATCAGCGCAAACAGATCCTGCGCCACCTGCAAGGCCACCGGATCTGCAGAAACCTTATAGTATTCAGTCATGCCATAGATGCCAAACGCAAGTCCATACACCTGTTTCTTGCCATCCAGCATTTCTCCTTTATGATCTACCGACCAATACATACCTCCATGTACAGGATCTGTAAAGTGATCAAGCATGTACTGAAATGCGCGTTCGGCAATTTGCAGGTGCTGCGCTTTCCGGGTAACGCCGAATGCCGCAGAAAATGTCCACAGGATGCGGCTATTGAGTACAATGCCTTTGGGTGCAGCCCGATCAGGTATATCTGCGGTATCAACACTGCCATAAAACCCGCCCTGTTCTTTATCTACCGTATTGTTGATCCAATATGCAAGTATTGTATCCAGCTCCTCACTCAGTTCTTTTTTATAACGTTGCAATACCTGGCCTGTAATGGTCTTCTCTATTCCCGGCTCCTCCATGATTGTTATTTACTTTTACGCGTTTCACCAAGGGTGGCATCGTTTATTAACCGTTCCGACTGGTTTTTATCGATCAGGTCTTTTAATGTTTTTCCCGTTTCTGCAGAGCTGAATTTATCAGCAGGAGTGTTCATCGTGTAATCCAACAGTTTTTCGATAGTTGAAGTAGCTACGTGCACCCTTGTATCAGAGGAAGCATAGTAAATAAATACCGAACCGTCTTTTTCTGCTATCCATCCGTTGCAGAATACTACATTGGATACATCACCCACCCTTTCTTCTCCTTCCGGCGCGAGAAAATAGCCTGCTGGTTTGTAGATCACTTTCGTAAGGTCATTGAGATCCGTCATGAACATATATAATACATACCGCAAACCCGCTGCCGTATTACGTACACCATGCGCAAGATGCAACCAGCCATAAGCAGTTTTGACCGGTGCAGGGCCAGAACCATTTTTTGCTTCATACACCGTATGGTATACTTTATGGTCAATGACCTTTTCACTTTCTACGCGGGCATTTTCCATCGTATCACTTAATCCAAAACCAATGCCGCCACCTTTACCCGCATTGATAAATCCATCCTGCGGTCTTGTATAAAATGCATAGCGGCCATTTACAAACTCAGGATGCAATACCACATTACGTTGCTGGGGCGAAGGTGTAACAAGATCATTCAACCGCTCCCAGGAAACCAGGTCTTTCGTGCGTGCGATCCCGCATTGCGCAATAGCGGCCGACTGGTCACCTTCGGGTGCATCAGGATCTTTCCGCTCCGTGCAGAATAAACCATAGATCCAGCCATCTTCGTGTTGTACCAAACGGATATCATAGATATTCGTATCAGGTATGCTTGTTTCCGGCATTACCACCGGGTAATCCCAGAATTTGAACCGATCAATTCCATTAGGGCTTTCCGCTATTGCAAAAAAAGATTTGCGATCGCTTGCCTCTACCCTTGCCATTATCACGTATTTATCTTTCCATTTGATAGCGCCCGCATTG
>CAZGSG010000574.1:0-2676 GCA_964528095.1 uncultured Terrimonas sp. | reverse complement strand
TACCTGGCAGGCTGATCACCGTTCGGGTAGCCGTCAAACCGCCTCCTGGTATAAAATTAGCGCTGGCCATCCACCCGATAGTATGCTTTTCATTGATGGCATAATCCATTCCCAGGCGGGCATTGACACGTTTTCTTTTGTCTTCGTCATAAGTGGCGCTTGAATAGTTCCGGTTATTCTGCAGCCGGTCTGCACCATAGTCGTAGGTATACCTGCCCAGGAAGTGATTATAATAGAGAAAGTAATTCAGTTTTTTCTTTCTGTAATTAAGGGTGATATCTGTGTTCTGCATTAGGGTAATGCCATAACTAAAACCAATACCAATACTACCATTCAATCCCGCGTTTTGTGTTTTTAGAGTACGGATATTGATAATCCCTGCTGTGCCGGCAGCGTCATATTTAGCACCCGGGCTATTAATGATCTCAATACTCCTGATTGATGCCGATGGCATTGCCTGCAACATATCCACCAGTTCTTTTCCTGATAAGTAAGTGAGCCTGCCATCCAGCATGATCGTAACACCGGACCGGCCGTTCAGGCTGATGATCGCGTTATTATCCACAGAGACGCCTGGAGCCTTTTTTAGTGTTTCTAGCGCGGTTTGTCCGGCAGCATCCATCGACCTGGACACATTGTAAACAAGTGTACCCGGATCTTTACCTATTTCCAGTACTGGTTGTTTTGCCTGCACTACCACTTCCTGCAAATCGATGCGTTTAAGCTGCAGTAGTAACGTTCCCAGGTCGAGATCTGCATTAATGACAATAGTTTGTTGATGTAATTCGTACCCGGAATGCTTTACTTCGATTCGATATTCTTTTTTTTCTATCAATTGTAATTGAAAACGTCCCCCGCTGTCTGTGAGCGTTGCACCAACCTGGATATGCTGTTTGTCAAGGATTAAAACGGTAGCGCCCGACAGTGTGGAAGCGGAATCCTTTACTGTACCACGAAGCTTAATGACCTGCGCGTTGGCCGCGTTCACTATGAATACCAGAAAAAAGAGAAAAAGACGAGGCACTATATTCATGGTGGATCATTATATATATGCCTGTAAATATAATGCCTGGACAGCATAAAGACGGGTGCGTTTTTGTGCGGGCAAGTGGAGAGGATTCCAATATATATGCCTGGAAGTAAAAGAACTAACCCAACACTCGGGTTCCATTCAGGCAAACAGCTATTCATCGCAAAAGGATACGCTACGCAAGCAGCCAATTACTGCAATGAAGGAAGAAATAAAATTCTACACACTCAAGCGAAGAAAAAACACAGCCTGGTTGAAGTCGTCCAATACCATATCAACCAAGCAGCAAAAGGAACTGGCTTGTCAGTGAATTACAAAGAATTTGATTCTTCGCTGTTTGAATCGCTGGCTTTAAGTAAAGATAAAAAAGGTATAAAAGAGCTAGCCTCAAAAGGGGAAATTATTAAAAACCCTACTGATTCATTAAAACATCATACTTTACCCAAATTCCTTGATTTAAAAGAAGCCTGATAGAATTCCGTGAGCCGCCATAATGCCTCCGCGCTGTTAGCTACTGGTATTCATGTTTCTGTTACGCGTTCATTATTTTTATCCAGTCCTTCACAATATGCTGAATGTTCTCTTTGTTGGCCTTTATTTCTTTCATTGAGTGCAATTTCAAATATGCTTTCCCCTTGGGCGCCGGCTCAAGCAAACCGCTCCTGTCTTTTATCAATTCTCCCTTATGAAAAATGAAAACGACATACTCAGTTATTCTTGGGTTCATTGTCGCCATTGGTTCTTTGTAGTCGAAACTCGGCCCACCCCATTTTACATCTTCTTCTAATTCTTTACTTACACTACGGAATATTTTTATTGCCGCTTCGATTTCCGCTTTCATTGGGTGTTTGAGTTTGCCCACAAACTCGTCAATTTTATTTGCCCTGTTCATGTTTATCTATTTTTTGATTTTGTCAATATTGAAATGATTGCACTAAAACCTGCTCCGGTGACAAGTCTCCTTGCAATGCTTGTAATTATATAATTTTTGCTATTGAAATGGGCTTCGGCTTGCTCTTGTGTAAACATTCCTGACATAACCGCATGCTCAATTACATTGTTAAAATAACCAGGCATAATGAAGCAGAAAATGAGAAGTTGATTGAGAGGGCTTATAAGAACAATAAAAAAGTAACCATAAGTCCGCTCAACAACCATGTTTGCAAGTCATGCTCCCTGCATAGTAATTCTTTCTCTTGTCACCGATTACAAGCGCATATATAATAATCTACGGAATAAGAACAAACATAGCGACAAACTGTTGTTTGTCCAGACACTTGTCATGCAGGTCTGCAAGTTTTTCCATTGTCATCCAAAGCAGGAGCATTGCGGTATGTATTACAGCTCATTTGATTTCAATTTTATGCCTGTCCATTTTCCTATTGCCCTGGGGTTATTCGTGATTAGGGATTTTTGTTAGGTCCATAAAAAATATCTCCCAGGTATGCCCGTCAAAGTCTTCGATTCTTCGTAATTGCATAAAGCCATAATCGGTCATAGGCATTGGTTCTGTGCCACCTGCATTTAACCCTTTCTCTACAACATCATTTATATTATCTACACTTTCAACTGATAAAGCAAACAATCCTGCACTGTAGTTTTTGGTGTCGGCAATCGGTTTGGTTGTGAATGATTTAAACTTTTCG
>CAZGSG010000573.1:0-2689 GCA_964528095.1 uncultured Terrimonas sp. | reverse complement strand
GGTACGAGCTGAACGTGGGTCATTTGTTTAAAAGAAGTTCTTTCCCTGTTATTGCGACCAATGGCAGGGGTGGGTTTGGAAAGGTCAATGATCAGTGGCTGGATATTCTCTTCCCCGGAAGTCTTTATTTCATTGTAAAGTTTGTTGATACAGTAAGGATCGAAGTCTGCCGCAAGCACGGAGATATTTTTGGCAGCCAGCAGTTTGGAAAATTCACCCTCATTGGCTCCCAGATCGGCGCCTGTATTTATTCCAGGCAACGCATCTACCCATTCACTAATGATCTTTTTCTTTTGTAGCAGGTAGTCTTTTCGTTCTGCAGCCTCTTCATAATAGTCAGACCAGTTAGATTGTTGATGGGGTACTTTTAACCTGCTTACCAGTGATTCGAGACTGGAAAGAAGACGCTGTAGTTTTTGTTTTGAGAATTGCTGAACCCCGGTCGCAATTCCTTTTTTCTGCCCCGCATATTTTGCATGCAGATGTATATGTAAATAAGTATGCAACGAAAATTTACTTTTTAGCGGCAGCAAAGACCGGGCGATATCAATAGGAATTCCATCGGGCCATGCAAGAAAGAGTTGAGGAAGATGCATTTTATTATAATGCATGAGGAGTAAAGGCGCTAAAAAGCTTTCGCAGAATTGCCGGTATGCGATCCAGGGCAGCTCTTCATATTTTTCAAAAGAAAGCGTGTCGATAAAGACCAATTTTCTTTTATGCCATTGAATATTATAGGGTGTCGCATCTTTCAGTATCATTCCATAGTTCAATGCTTCCATTGCCAGCCGAAGCGTAAGCAGTGCTCCATCTTTCAGCATATCAAAACTCCACTCGGAAGGATAGCTGATAAAAGGAATTTGCGCGGGCTTTATTATTTTGTAATAATCGTTGCTCCCCGTTACGGGATTGCTGATCTCTTCGTGCGATACCAGCCATCCATTGTCGACGCAATGCTGATAAAAACCGCTTTGAATAAAATGATCAAAATCCTTTTTGTAGGAGAGGTTTACCTGCCGGTAGATCAGCCCCTCTTTTTCAAAAATAAATCCCGACGGGTCGCGGTAGGAAGATGGATGATGAAGTAGGGGTGATGACATCAGATTTCCTGCTTATCCTTTTTTTTGAAACGGCTGAAAAAAGTCTTGATATACAATTTAATATTCTTGAAAAACATTGCTACACCCAATACGGCGGCGACAATTACCTGTACCAGGTAACTGCCACTGCCGGGATCGAGATATAGTAGAAAATCTTGCATTACAGGTAACTCAGGTTTGTTTTCGGAGTTAAATTTAGTAAAGTTTCATACATCAGCCGGATCGTGTTTTCTATATCATCACGATGCAACATTTCCACTGTAGTATGCATATAACGTAAAGGAATAGAGATAAGCACGGAAGGACAACCATCATTGGCATACGCAAATGAATCGGTATCTGTACCTGTACTACGGCTCAGGGCCCGCCATTGTACCGGGATCTTATTGTCGGCTGCAACTTTTTCAACTAATCCGAGCAGTTTATTATGTACGGCTGGCGCGTATGAAAGGGATGGTCCTTTTCCGCAATACACTTCACCTTCGATATTTTTATTGATCATCGGGGTGGTGGTATCGTGCGTTACATCCGTAATGACAGCGATATTCGGTTTAATCCGACGGGCGATCATCTCCGCTCCGCGAAGACCTATTTCCTCCTGAACCGCGTTTACAATATAAAGGCCGTAGGGCAGTTTTTTCTTATTCTCTTTTAAAAGCCTGGCTACTTCAGCGATCATAAAACCGCCTACTCGGTTATCAAATGCACGGCCTATATAATTCCCGTTAGCCAATTCATCAAATCCATCCTGGTAAGTAACAACCGCGCCGATATGGATACCGAGTTCTTCCACTTCTTTCCGGTTGCGTGCGCCACAATCGAGCCAAAGGTTATCCGTTCTTGGCGTGGCTTCTTTCTGATCCGGCGTGCCGATACGGGTATGAATGGCGGGCCAGCCAAATACGGCTTTTACAGGTCCTTTTTTTCCATGAATAAATACACGGGAAGCAGGAGCGGTCTGGTGATCCACGCCGCCATTACGTTTCAGGTAAATCAGGCCTTCGGGGGTTACATAGTTTACAAACCAGCTTATTTCATCGGCATGGGCCTCTATCACTACTTTAAACGCATGATCGGGATTAATAATGCCCACTGCCGTGCCATAAGGATCTACATAACTGGTATCGATATAGGGTTTCAGGTATTCGAGCCACAGTTTCTGTCCCCAGGTCTCAAAACCGACGGGCGACGCATTATTGATATAGCTGCGTAAGAACTGGAGAGAATGATCTGTAATAATCAATTTTTTTGCACGTGATGTGGATGCTGTGGAAAGCGCCTTAGAAGATTTGGCCATAGCGATAGATTAGTTTAAGGGACAAAAATAATTAAATGAAACTTACCGGGCGGGAATTGTTGATTGAGGGCAAAGTGAGTGGGTTTTCGTCGACTTTTGGTTTTGCTGTCTCAAAATTGGGGGGGAGATTTCACACGGAGTATTTTAGAATAGCGATTCTCTTTCGATTAATATAACTTCTATAATAAAGATCGAAGGATTATTCTTTTGTTCTTGCATCACTAACTCAGCAATAGCTTTCACACAGAGCTAAGGAGTAAATGAGATAAGGAACAGTCTGGCTATTTATACA
>CAZGSG010000572.1:0-2732 GCA_964528095.1 uncultured Terrimonas sp. | reverse complement strand
GAGGAGGCAGCAAGTTTTAAATATATCAATAAGTCTACCGGAGCCGTTGCTGATCTGCCGGCTCTCTACTATGAATTGTCTCCTGATAAAAAATTTGCCGCTTTTTTTGAAAATGATATCTCCACTCAATTTATGGAAAGTTTTGTATCTGTTTTCGCGGTGTCTCCAAATGGATTGAAGCAGGTTTTTACAAAAAAGACCTTCGATATCGAAACAGGTAAAGGATGGGGTGCTGCCGGAGTAAAATGGATAAATAATAACGCGCTTGAAATTGGAAAAGAAGTTGTGGCTGATCCAACTACCGAAGAAAAGAAGTCGATAGGAAGCACGTATATCATTCAGCAGGCTGGTAAATGGACAATGAATGATAAACCATCGGGGGTATCACTCATGCCGTCTGCAACAGAATTGCCCAGGGCCGATCAGGTGCCGGCGGGTTATACCGGCCCTGTTCAAATGCCTTCGGGCGATGAACTGCCCACCAAAGAAAATGCTCCACCCGGTTATAAAGGGCCGTATAAAGTTGAAGGGATAGGAAAAACTCCGGCTGTCAAGTTGCCATTGGTAGACCCTAAACGAACTCCGGCAGGAGCTACCAGCGCGGATGATCTTGGAAAAAAGATCATAAACGCTTTTAAGAACAATGATAAAAAAGCGTATTACAACCTGATCGCTAATGGAAGCTTTGAAGACGCGTCAAAAGGGTTTGATGCCGTACGTGAACGATTGATCTCTCGTGGCATTGGAGATTGGGCAAAGGTAAAATTCAGTCGCACCACGCAAAAGGGGCGAAAGGATAAAAATACTGACGGTTCAGGTAACTTCTACCTGTATCGTGTTGAGTTTTCGTATAGTTCGGGCTTGTTTGGATTATTACAGGGTGGAGAAAATTCACATCCTATGGTGATCAGCAAGGGAAAGTATTTCCTGGGATGGCCATTTACTGAGGGGCATGTAAATACAGGCGACTGGCGATAGACCCGATACAATCAGGATTGTGTTCGTACTATAAGTCATGAACGGCTTCCGGGTTTAAAGAAAGAGTGCCCGG
Organism: uncultured Terrimonas sp.; assembly: GCA_964528095.1. Lineage (GTDB taxonomy): Bacteria > Bacteroidota > Bacteroidia > Chitinophagales > Chitinophagaceae > CAZGSG01. The sequence goes on along the minus strand of CAZGSG010000572.1, from coordinate 1,681 downwards.
GTATAACGCGATGCCATTACAGCATCGTGTATGCCATTTTATTCTATAAAATTTTGATACAATACCTGCGCGGCTGATCTCAACAACTCGTTAAATCCATCCTTATGCACCGGGTTGCAGCCATTTGTTATCAATACCAGGCCAAATTTTTCCCTGGGACTGAAAAACATGGTACTATATAAACCATAAGCGGAACCAGTATGTCCCTTGAGTATTTTGCCCGGAATAAATTTGCTGGTAGTTAACAAAGCCAGTCCATATTGCGACTGTTCGGCAATAATCGATTGCATTTTACGCGCGCTGGATTTTTTGATGATACGTGTTCCCCTGTATTTACCGAGGTTCATATGCATCGACATATACCGGGCGAGATCCGCGGCCGAGATCTTCATGCCGCCTGTTGGTGAAAGTACAGGGGTGCTATAACCGATGGTATAGGTTTTTAATTCTTCCCGCCTGGGGTTGTAAGCATTGGGTGAGGGAGTGAATACCTTATTTGCCGCATCATATTCATATAATGTGGCGAATAACGATTGGTCCAGCGAATCCACGCAATAGCCACCATAGAGTTTTAGTGGTTGCAGAATATGATTCACCACGTATTGATCATACCGTTGCCCGGTAATTCGTTCTATTACCGCGCCGGCCATATTAAAATTGAGATTACAATAATTATAGGTTTTGCCAGGAGGGTAATTGCTATAACACCCTGCCCAACCTGGATTTTTGGATGGATTGATGACATCCAGTTCAAAATACCCGAGACTGTCGTTGATGCTGGAAGTATGAGAAAGCACCATTTGCAAAGTAATGACCGCGTCGGGGTAGCGGGGATTACGAACAGTAAAGCCCACCAGCTTGCTGAAATCATCATCAAGCGAAAGTTTTTTTGCTTCTACCAATTGCATAATGCTGGTGGCTAAAAAAGATTTGGAAATAGAAGCGATGCGAAACAGGTCCTTATCTTCCAGGGGAACGGACTGTTCTTTATTTTTTAAACCAAATGAATGCGTATACACCAGTTTGTTGTTTTTAACAACAGCTACAGCCAGTCCTACCGCATTATACTGCTGTAGGAGATTATTGATTTCCGATTCTGCGCTGGCCTGTTGTGCCGCAGGAAAGAATTGAGTGGCCAGCAATAAAAAAATGGTAAAAATGCCTGCGATGTATTTTTTTGTTGTCATTTCCTGTGTTTTTTGTAACAGCCGTCCGATCGTACAGCGATCAAAAATAATTTTTTGTACAGATAATGCGGATGATTTTATCTCCTGTTGCTGTTATCGAAACAAAAATACAGTCCACGATACGTTCTCCAAAAGGATACCAACCGCCATAAGGTACAGTTCTTCTTTATCCGTGCCTCCTTATTCCGAACTTGAATTGTAAACGAATTCAGCAATATAGTCCTGCATAAATAGAAAGAATGGTCACGTGTTTCAGCCGCCATGCGCCTACGCTGAAGCTTTGACGCAAGCGTAAGCTTTAGCGTAGGCGGCTCCGTGTTAAAACAAACTTTAGGAAAAAATGTCCCTTGTCCCTGCCCCTGTTTAGTCACATAAATCGGAGGTTGTTTTGCACCCCAATCCCTTCCATATTGAAAAACAATACCCTTTTTACCGTCGCGCCTCACTGGGCTCTACCTGTCTTCCGCCTAGTTCGGGCCTTGGTCGGTAAATGG
>CAZGSG010000571.1:0-2745 GCA_964528095.1 uncultured Terrimonas sp. | reverse complement strand
CCGCTGAAAATATAAAGGAATCGCCCTGGCAGGATCGTATCCGGGTAATCCAAAAAGATATAAAAGAATTAGAGAATACCTCCTCCCTTTCATATAATATCATTATCAGTAATCCCCCATTTTACGAGAACGAATTATCTTCCGACAATACCCAAAAAAACATTGCCCATCACGATGAAGGCTTATTGCTTCGTGAACTATTGCAGATAATCAGGGAGAAGCTTACAACCGATGGAAGGTTTTATATAATGCTCCCCGCAAAGCGTATTATAGATATTGAATTGCTTTCCCGGTTACACAAGCTTTGCATCACGCACATAACATGGGTAAAACAAACCACGCGGCATGAACCTTTCCGCATATTCGTAACAGGTAAGCTTGCAATAGATAACCAAGAAGAAGGTATAAAGGATGAAATCGCTGTCCGCGATAAAGAAAATAACTATACCACTGGTTTTCTCTTGTTATTAAAAGATTATTACCTGCACTTGTAGCAAGAGGATAACCGGTACTTTATTCTTTGACTTCGGTGAAAACAAGCCTATTGCCAAATGGGTCGGTTAAAGGCATATCCTTTGTATTCCAATCTGTTTCTACAATGCCTGGTTTATAATAACGGTAATCTTTTGTACTGATCTCTTTGTGAAACGCTTCGATATTATCTATGTTGATCAGCACTTTTGCGCCGGGGCTACTGTCTCCATGATGTTCTGACAGGTGAAGCAATATGCCATTGAGCGATACCTGCATGTATAAGGGGAAATTTTCTCCAAAACGATGTTCCCAGTCTATCTTGAATCCCAGCCAGTCAATATAAAATTCTTTTGCTTTTGTAATATCGAACATCCGCAATACCGGGATGACAGGTTGTTTATTTTCTTTCATGATCAGATTTTTACCATTCGGCTCTTGCAGAAGCATTGACGGCAATATCAGCGAATTGGCCAGCTAAATATTTATGATAACCTGTTATGGCGATCATGGCGGCATTGTCCGTACAATATTCAAATGCAGGGATAAATGTTTTCCAGCCTTGTTGTTTGCCCATTTCTTCAAATGCTTTTCTCAATCCGCTGTTGGCAGATACGCCACCTGCAAGACAAATATGCTGAATCCCTGTCTCTGCCGCTGCCATTTTTAATTTATTTAATAATATGGTTACGATACGATATTGAATAGAAGCGCAGATATCATCCAGGTTGTCCTTAATGAATTGTTGTTTTTCTTCTTCGCTTACTTTGAACTCCTCCTTGTACACATTGGTAGTGCCGGCGTTTTGAAGGAAATAAAGGATAGAGGTCTTTAATCCGCTAAAACTAAAATCCAGTCCGGGTATCCTTGGTTCAGGAAATTGAAATCGTTTTGGATTACCCAGTTTTGCATGTTTATCAATCAGGGGACCACCGGGATAAGGCAGGCCCAACAACTTTGCCGACTTATCGAATGCTTCCCCTGCCGCGTCGTCAATCGTTTCCCCAATCACTTTTAACCGGGTAGCAGATTCACATAATACGATCTGTGTATGTCCTCCACTGACGGTAAGACATAAAAAGGGGAAAGAAGGAGCTGGACCATCTATCAGGTTGGCCAGCACATGTGCTTGCATATGATGTACCGCTATCAAAGGCTTATCAAGCGAAAGAGAAAGCGATTTTGCAAACTGCGCACCTACCAACAAAGAGCCGATCAGTCCCGGAGCCTGGGTAAATGCGATAGCAGACAGATCGGCCAGTTCACAATTGGCGGTTTTTAATGCGGCCGTAACCACAGGAACAATATTCTGCATATGTGCCCGCGAAGCCAGCTCGGGTATTACACCGCCATATTTTTCATGCACCGTTTGATTGGCGATTGGGTTGGACAGGATCCTGCCATCTACACAAATAGCGGCGGATGTTTCATCACAACTCGATTCGATAGCTAATATGATAACAGGCATTGAAGCGGTATCTTTTTTAAAGCTCATTCATTCAAAAATAAAGTTCAAAATTCAAAATCCGGGCATGTCGGCTAATCTGCCAGCCATTTAATCTTTTGGACTAATCGCCATCCGGTATTACTTATTTGCTCCTGATAGCCACTACGGGGTCCATTCTCGAAGCCTGCAGGGCCGGAATAAAACCCGCCAGTATTCCAACAACAATACAAATAATGATGGCGAGTGCCATGTATCCTGTCGATATGAAAACGGGAAAGTTCAGGACATTGGTTAGTATTAAGGTTAACACAAAGACCAGCGTAAGGCCGATCAGGCCACCGATGATACATAAAAATGCAGACTCGATCAGGAATTCGGTGAGTATGATATAACTTTTTGCACCGATTGCTTTTTTTAAGCCGATCTGGCTGGTCCTTTCACGTACGGAGACAAACATGATATTGGCTACTCCAAACATGCCGACGATCAGCGATAAAGCTGCAATGGCCCACCCGCCAATATTAAGACCCACAAACGCACCACCGATCGCATCACTCAGGTCATTGATATCGTTGAGGGCAAAGTCATCATCTTTGGTGGGACTTAATTTATGAATAGCCCTCATTGTGCCGGTGAGTTCGTCTTTGAGGGCTTTACTGCTCAACCCTTCTGTTCCTTTTACCAGTATTACAGGTTCAGCCTTCTCTTCGTTCATGATATTGCGGGCAAACTTAAAAGTAAGGATCATGCTTTGATCAAAATCCCAGCCCCCGATCATTTGTTTGCCCTGTTTTTTGATTACGCCTACGACCATTACTTTTTTACCG
>CAZGSG010000570.1:0-2751 GCA_964528095.1 uncultured Terrimonas sp. | reverse complement strand
TAATAATAGCTTGTCAAGCTTGTTATAACGGTCTTTCCAGATTTCCCTGATTTGTTCCAACCATTTATCGATTTCTTTCATTTTATCAATTTTTAGCTGATAGAAAATTTCGCGGCCCTGTTGATTGGATTCAATCAACTCGCATTCATTTAATATCTGAATATGTTTTGATATGGTGGGTCTTGCTGTATCAAATTTTTCCGCAATAGCTCCCGCTGTTAGTGTTTGTGAAGCAAGCAGAACAAGTATTGCTCTTCTTGTGGGGTCTGCTATTGCCTGGAAGGGATCTCTTCTGAGTTTCATGCTGGATCTGTTTTCTATATTATGAAGCCATTTGACTACAAATATATGTGTAGCTATTTGACTACGCAAATTTTTTTCTCGAATTTTTATGAAAAAAATTTAATATAGTTGATTATCAATATTATAAATCTTGGAATGTTGATGCTGTCAGTGAATTGCCGATTCGAAAAAAGTGGGTGAACAGCGTTAGCCATAAAGTAGTTTTAACACGGCAACACGGAGAAATTTAAAGTTATTGGCGTAGAAGTGCCTAAAATACGGAGCCACGGAAGGATAAACATTGACAGGGAATTCCCAATTGATCTGTGCCTCCTTATTCTTAATTACAATTTAAGATGAGGCCAAACATATGATCCGGCACACATAAAATGAATAACCACCCGTGATTCCGTGTTGAATAAACTTTAAAGAAACAGTTTTTTACTTCAGAATGGTGTTTAACTCATAAAGTCCCCAGTCTCTTTACATCATCTATGCCCACAATCCATGCTTTGGTTGTTGGTACAGCCGGTAAAATTATCTTATTCGAAATAACCTATGCTTCCTGAAGAAACAAAAGAATATCATTTTCTCTGTTGATCTGGTATTGAATGTCTCTGTCATTCAGTGTCTCTAAGGAAGAGCAGGCCGTCAATAAAATTTATTGACCTTGCCCACCTTCCCCAATCTTCTTTAATTCATTCCTGCTCATCCCTGTCCTTGTTTGCATTAAAAAACCACTTATACTATCATTCCTGTTCCGCAGAAACTGGCCAATAGTAGATGTATTGGGAAAATAAAACCTGTCTTTTTCATAAGGAAGCATTGTCCATTTAGGGCCACCCTTTTTTTGCAGAACAATTTTATCCTGTTCCAGGCTAATCGTAAAGATGGTGCCCTGTACATTCCTGTATTCGCCAGCATAAGTTTGCAAATTGGCTGCCGTTACAGGTATTTCACTTATACGAAGCGGTTTGCCAAGCACAATACCGGTGACGTCCTGCGCTAATAGCTCGGGTAACCTGCCGCGGAAATTAAAAAATACCGTCACCAGGATATCTTCAGTGGGTACATAAATAACATGCGACATAAAGCCGCCCATATTACCTCCATGTTCCACAATGGGCACTCCCTGGAATGAGCCTACAAACCATCCATAGCCATAGTCTATGGATCGATCATCAGCTAAGGCAGCTCTTGTCCATGCTTTTTGTAATAGTTCTTTACTAATGAATTTTCCAGACAGCAATGCTTGTTGCCAGTTCAAAAAATCGCCTGCCGTTGACTGTATGCCACCCGCAGAAAAAGCGATCTGCACATTGCTATTAAAGGCATTTTCTATTCCATCGCGTGTGTACAAGTACGGGGAAGCACGGTTGGGTACCAGTCTCATATCATTGCCATACAGTGAATGTGTCATGCCGGCTGGCCCCAGTATATTTTTTTTCATGTATTCAGGGTAGGGCTGACCGGTAACCACTTCCAGTATCAAGCCGAGCAATTGGTAGCCTGAATTGCTATAAGTAAAAGAGGTGCCTGGCACAAAATCAAGCGGCAGATCCCTGAAACTTGCTATGACCTGGTCTGCACTGAGCCATCCACGGCCCAACCCTATCAATGAACTGATATTTTTCGCATTAGGAACACCGGCAGTATGCGTCAATAGCTGATAAATGGAAATCGGTCTGAGGTGCGCAGGATAAGCTGGTAAAAATTTTCCTACCGTATCCTTCAGGGTTAATTTTCCCTGTTCAACAAGCTGTAGAATAGCAACAGCCGTAAACTGCTTGGTAATTGATGCAATACAAAATACCATGTCTTTTTTCATGGGAACACCGAGTTCCATATTCGACATGCCAAATGCTCTTTCGTATAGTACTTTACCACCACGGGCAACTAATACCACTCCTCCTGGTTCTGTTGCCTTATATCCTGAATCAATCAGCTTGTCTATTTGAACAGTGATATTCTGCGCTTTTATTTCCACAGACAAAACAAGCAGGACCCAACATAAAATATTTTTCATTTGCATAGTTTTATTTTTTAACGGCTACCTGCCAGCCGGCTGACGGGTATATTCCAAAAATAAATGCCCCTTCACCCCTTTTATTTACCAAATCTGCGAACACCGGGTTCCGTTCTGCGAACAGGTAATTTGCAGCATCTTAATTTGATAATTTTATGGAATGAAATTGAAACTGGGGGTTTTCCTGCTGAGCTATTCTTTTTTTTATGCGTGGATGAACATTAGCTGGGTGCTGCCCATTACGTGGTTACAATATCAACGCGGCCTGGCCTGGAATATCCGTGATTACCTGTTATGGATACCGCCGGCACTTTTACCCTATCTTATCCTGTTCTGGCTTTATCAGCGGTCAAGGGCTTTTAGCTTTTTGCTTGTGTTGGCTGGTATCCTACTTAGTCATTTTTTACGATGCTATCTGATATATGGCCAGGGACTTTACTGGC
>CAZGSG010000569.1:0-2756 GCA_964528095.1 uncultured Terrimonas sp. | reverse complement strand
ATATTACCACTAATATTGCCGCGCAATGTCCTGTAGGCAATACGGCAGCAGAATTGAATTGGGATCATATTGATTTTCTTCCATCCGATAATATACGGTATACCAGTTTTTATTCATCTGCCACAGTGCCCTATAACCAGCATTTTACTATTGGACCCCGGAAACTAAGTTTTTCAATGCTGCCCGCCGCTAATATTGTATTAAACGGGGAAAATGGAACAAACACGGCGCATGCCGGCAGTTTTGCCACAGCAGGGGACGATGTACAATTCACTACCTCTACAGCAGCAGCTACTAATATTGTAATGACCTTTGATGCGGAAGTGGCCAATATCCGTTTCTCTCTTTTCGATCTGGATAATAATCAGCGGGCGGTTATTACAGCAAAAAATTCTCTTGGTGTTGATCAGGTCGTTACTATCGTAAATGCCAATGGCGGTTCAGGAATAACCATCACCGGCTCCGGATCTGTGACGGCTACCGCTACAGCGCCCGGTACAGGATACGCGGATAATGATAACCAGGGTACAATTAATGTGGACATCGATGGCCCTGCTATCAGTGTGACAATTACACTTAGTAATGCGGCAGGCAATATATGGCTATCGGATATAGATGCCTGTGTGCCCGGCGCTTTCGTTACCAATTATCAGCAAATATCAAGACCATTCACCGGTCAGCCACAATATGTGCTCACTGTGGTCAACAATCGGGTTTATTATACAGACCCCACAAACGGTCAGGCTTATTTCTTATTTATAGAACCTGGTCATGACCGGCTTAATTCAATGGCATATGATCCCTATAAAAGGATCGTGTATTATACGTATAGCCTTACAGATCGTGTAGGGCTTGATCCACGGGTAGATAAAGTGCTTAAGAAATATGATGTGGATACAAAAACGATCTCTGTAGTAATGCCGGATGTGAACGCGTATGGGATACCTACCTATGAATCGGGTGTGGAATCGGGCGCAGCCACATTTTATAATGGTTCATTGTACCTGGGTGTTGAAGGGTACACTGGTACATCCGGCAGCGGATCTTATGCCGCGGGCCGCAAGTCCACTATCTGGAAGATTGATTTTGATGCAGGCGGAAATCCGATAGCGCCTGCTGCCCAGGTATTCGGTGTTACAGCTGATAATGGCACAAATGCTGACAATATTCATGACTGGAGTGATTTCGGCATATCCAATGGTATACTGTATGATTTTGACGGATCAGCGAATGGCGGCATTGATTATTATAATTTCGATATGATGACGGGCGTAAGAACAAGGTATGCGCCTGCAGGTGGGGTGGTGCCACGCCAGGTTTCTATTGGCTGGGATGAAAAGATATACAATGTAGATGCTTCTATCTCTCTTTATAATGGAACGAATGGTGTAGGCACTCAATATACCATCACCGCGCCACTGGGCCCTGCTATACCGGGTAGTGGCAGTTGGGGTGATGCTGCAGGTCCCTATCGGCCCTTTCTTGATTTTGGTGATGCGCCTGCCAGTTATGATCCTGACCCCTGGTCGCCGGCATGTCATGATACCCTTACACCTACCGTTGCAGGCCGCAGAACACAATTACGCTTAGGTGCGGGCGAAGATGTGGAATGGTTAAAAAAAGGGTTCACCACCATCGAAGATAATTTTGAAGATGGGTTGACCTTTGTGCCGATCTATTCTCCCATGAATGGCACGTATACGATACAGGCTTCCGTATTCAATAATTCGGGCAGTGCGGCAAGAGTATGCGCATGGCTTGATTTTAATGGGAATGGCGTATTTGATCCTGCGGAAGGAATCAGCTCCGCGAATATTAATTCATCACCTTTTCCGGGTACAGTCAACCTGGTCTGGAGCGGCTTACCCAATTTGTTGGTGGCGCCAGGCTATACTTACCTGCGACTGCGAATAGCGCCGGTTAGTCAGAATATGACGGTTAATAACGCTACCGGGTATTATAGTATTGGAGAAGTGGAGGACTATCGTATTGTTGTTGAAAATTTTCCATTGGCTGTCAATATGATTTCATTTGAAGCTAACACAACAACCACTTCGGCAGTTGAACTAAACTGGGAGGCCCATGAGCAAACTGATTTCAACGGATATGAAATTCAGCGTAGCCAGGATGGAGATAAATGGGAAACCGTAACATTCATCACAGCGATAAAAGCAGGTGGTGTCAATGAATATACGTTGACGGATGAAAAACCTTATCATGGCAGGTCCTGGTACCGGCTGCAATTAAGAAATAACGGAGCAGGCGCGGTAAAGTATAGCGAAATAAAAATGGTAAAGATCTCGGGACTTGTCACTGCGCTATCGATAGGCCCCAATCCCGCGACAACTGAGTTAAACATATCGGTTGTAAATAATGAAGCGGGAGCACAGGCCGGTATAAGAATAACAGGCATGCAGGGTAATCTCCTGTATTCATCAACGAATAAGCTGGTGACGGGCAGAAACAATCTGCGGATCCCTCTTCAGGCGTCCTGGCCCTCCGGCACCTATATCGTACAGGTGAGTACGATAGATGGGGTCACAAACAGGAAGATCGTTATTAAAAAATAAAGTACTTAAATGATCAGTAAAAAAAACTGAGTTATTTTTTATCCATCCATTGTAATGCAACCCCCGCATAGTAATTTCTGCGGGGTGCTGCATTATAAAAACGTCCTGCCGCGGCATTGATATCATTGCCCAGGCTGTATACTTCATCAAGCAGGTTATCAGCCCCTGCATAAATATTCAGTTTGT
>CAZGSG010000568.1:0-2765 GCA_964528095.1 uncultured Terrimonas sp. | reverse complement strand
CGGCTTACCTGATGTTCCAGTTTATCAACTATGCGTTTGCTGAAAAAGAAAGCGATGGTTATTACAAGACCATTGGCAGCAACAGGGACGGGAACCAGGCTTTCAATATTTCAACAAAGGAAAAAAACAGCCTGCCCCGCAGGATATTTTCAGAGCCTCCCAGTCGTAATGATGCGTTTATCTGGCAAATAAGAAATTACCTGGCCCAGGATAAATTTACTGAAGCCGGTAGTTTGATCGTAGCGCTGAAGAATGATCCTATTTTTCCATCCAGGTTAAAAAACGACCTGGAGGAAGTACAGGCCTACCTGTTCTATAAACAAAACATGTGGGACAGCTCGGCAGCCCATTTGACAAATGCGTTAAGTGCAGCTACCAATAAACAGGAAAGAGCAAGATGGGAATACCTGCTGGCGCAGTTATATGAAATGACGGGCAACTTCAAAGAATCCGAAGCATACTATGCAAAAGCGATCGCTCATACCACTGATCCTATCCTCGATATCTACGCGCGTCTTTTTTCTATCCGTGTAAATAAAGAAGGTGGAGATAATTATGTTGAAAAAAATATAGCCGCCTTGATAAAGATGGCTAAAAGGGACAAATACCTGGACTACCGTGACATCATTTATTATATGGCTGCGCAGATGGAACTGGAACGAAACAATATTGATGGCGCGCTTGCATTGTTATTGAAAAGTACACAATACGCAGCCAATAGCCCTTCACAACGTAACAAGGCATTCCTGCAACTGGCAGAGCTATCCTATAACAAACGCCAATACCGCCAGTCCTATAATTTTTATGATAGCCTCCGGATGGATGATCCGGCATTGAAAAATCCGGAAGCGATAACTGAACGCAAAAACACATTGGGTATCATTGCGACGAATATAGAAGTAATCGCCACACAGGATAGTCTCCAGCGACTGGCAGCAATGCCCGAAGAAGAGAGAACAGCCCTTGTAAAAAAACTGGTAAAACAGCTTCGTAAGCAACAGGGATTAAAAGGTGAAGACGCTCCTACTACAGGATCTCCATTCCAGCAACAAGCGCCTGTTACGCTGTTTGATGATAATAAAAATAAAGGGGAATGGTATTTTTATAATACCAATAGCCGGCAAAAAGGATTAAGCGATTTTAAATTGAAATGGGGCAACCGTCCGAATAAAGACAACTGGAGAAGAAGCGCTGCGGTCAACAATGGTCTTGTGACCCGCTCGGATGACAGGATACCAAAGCCCGGCCAGATTACTACTACTCCCGATCAACTAATTGACCAATCGGCAGAGATCAGTTTCGAAAGCCTCTATAAGAAAATACCACTTACGCCGGAACAGAAAAAAGTATCTGATGATTCTACGCAGCGAGCGATGGCCTTGTTAGGCACTACCTATATACAAAAACTGGAAGACTGTTCCGCGGGCACTGAAATACTCGAGCGTATGAGAGAGCGCTACTCACAATACCCTGGAATAGAAGTAGCCTTATTTAACCTGTATTATTGTTATAATAAGAATGGAGAAACAGCCAAAGCCGCGGCTATAAAAAAACTGATGAACGACAGGTATGCGCAAAATAATTATACCACGATCATTAACACAGGAAAGAACCCAATGGCCAACTCCGCAGATGGGCCAGCCACCAAGACATATGAGCAGATATATGACCTGTTTATAGAGGGCAATTTTGCAGAAGCGATCGCGCAGAAAAAAATAGCGGATAGTTTATACAGCAGCAATTACTGGACACCACAATTACTATACATCGAGTCGGTATATTATATCAAACAACGTGAAGACAGCATAGCTAAACTGAAACTTGGTAATATTATCAGCAAATACAATGGCACCCCGCTTGGTGACAAAGCAACCACTATGCTGGATGTGTTGAACCGTCGTAAACAAATAGAAGAAGAACTGACCAACCTGGTGATCAAAATGCCCGAGGCAGATACTACCAGTAAGATCCCAACTGATATAACGATCAAACCACCTGTTGCGGTTGATAGAAAGCCTGTGGTATCATTACCCAAAGACACCGCTACGATAAAGCCCTCTGTACAGCAGCCGCCTGTAATCGCAACAAACAAACCACCGGTAAATGTAGATACTACGAATAACAAACCAGTCATACCAGTTCCACCGGTACTTACTTATACTTTTGCACCTGAAACCCCGCACTACGTGGTACTTGTGTTGAATAAGGTAGATGGCATATTTGTGAATGAGGCAAAGAATGCGTTTTTACGATATAACAAAGACAATTTCTATAATAAAACAATGCAGGCTGAACTGGTAGAAATTGATAATGAAAATAAAATACTGTTGATCAGCCCTTTCAAAAACGCGCAGGAGGCTGTAGATTATATTGATCGCACCAGGCCGAAAACGGCGACAGAAATCCTGCCATGGCTTAAAAACGGCAAATACAGTTATTCGATCATTACCGATAAGAACCTGGAAATACTGAAGAACAGTAAGGACCTGGACAAATACCGACAGTTCATCGATCGTAATATTCCAGGTAAATTCTGATTTATCCGCTCCCCTATTGCTTTTGGGAAAAAATTAATAGCAGGTTGCGTAGAGCAGGTCAGGTTTTTCTTAATTTCGGCACACATTTTTGAGCGACTATTCCCTTCTTATTTCAATATCTTAACAAACGTCTTTTACAACCTTTAGCATATGAAAAAAGCAGTTCGGATCTTCTGGCGCCTGTTCCTGATAGGATTTGGCCTTTTTGTACTGGTAATTGCCCCCGCC